>JAKPKS010000220.1 GCA_029553585.1 Candidatus Atribacteria bacterium
GATTTTCAAAAAAAAGATGAAGCCAATAAAATAATGTTTTTAGGTGGTTTACTAGATAACCACTGGCTTAATGCCAGCGAAGTAGAAATATTGGCCAATCTGCCCAGTAAATTAGAATTACAGGCTCATTTAGTTGGCACCCTTCAAAACCCCATAAACAATCTAGTTAATGTTTTAGCTAATAATTTACGAGGCCTGGTAATTGTCTTGGGAAGGATAGCTAATCAGCAAGTTTAATATAATCCGTTAAATACGGAATAATAAAAAAAAATTATATGACCGAAGAAATGAATCAATCAGAGGAACAAGTTGAAGTTCCCACTAAATTTAAAAAACTAGTAGAAGAAATTGAAAAAATGTCAGTTTTAGATTTATCTGAACTAGTTAAAGTTTTAGAGAAAAAGTTTGGCGTAAGCGCTTCAGCTCCAGCGATGATGGTTGCTGGTCCTGCCGCTAGTACTGAGACTGCTCCAGCCGAAGAAAAAGACAGCTTTGATGTGGAATTAACAGAAGCAGGTAGTACTAAAATTGCTGTCATTAAAGCAATTCGGGAAATTAATCCTGATTTAGGCTTAAAAGACGCTAAAGACTTAGTTGATGCAGCCCCTAAAATAATTAAAGAGGGGGTTAAAAAAGAAGAGGCTGAAGCCATTAAGGCTAAAATTGAAGAAGCGGGTGGTAAGGTTACCCTAAAATAACTTTTACCTGCTTAAAGATAAAAAGAGCTATATTTATAGCTCTTTTTATAATTGCCCTAATAGCCTATTCTACATAAAAACGAATGTTGCGAATGTAAGTAGTCTGAGCACCCACAGGACTATTATAATTAGCTATAACTAGTGCTCGGGCCCAGACCGTGTCAGGATGCCATTTATCATATGTAGAGGTATCAGTACTTTCACCGGTGCGTGGTTGGCCATGAATCTTTTTATTGGCGGTGACAAAAGTCCAGGTATTAGTGGAGGTTGGTTTGTCATTATGGGCTCCAAAATAATCATAAGTACCCGGATGACCAGGCAAGGGAGAGGAACTTGCGTTATATGATATAGTCCCTAAAGCAAAGAGATAGGTGGTGGTCCCCTCAGTTAGATATTCAGCTTCAATATAGTATTTACGGCTGGTATCAATAGGGAAATAGCCAGGGTCAGGAGCAAGAAGACACCATTTCTCCCTTGCTATTTTTATAGCTTTCCTATCTTGGTCATAGGTAACGCCACACTGCCCAGAGCCTGAGAGGTTTTTCCACTTACTCGGATCACGCCAGTCAATACCATTGGCTGCCAGGAGGTCTTGACTAATGCCATTAGGGCCCATAGCTAAGGTACCAGCTGGCCAGTCACCTGAACCTTGTTCTAGGTTAAAGCCCAGACGGTAACTTTCTCCACTATTAAGATAGCTATAGGTATAATGAATATTAGGTAAAGGATCACTAGGGATTTTTTGAAGATA
>JAKPKS010000045.1 GCA_029553585.1 Candidatus Atribacteria bacterium
AGCGAACGTAGTGAGCGTGGCAGTCTCATCCTCTTACACCCACATCTTTATCTTTTTTAATTCAAATCTTTGTGGGCAATAGTGGATGTGATTGCCACGACAGCCTAAAGCCCAAGCATAGAGGCTGTCTCGCAATGACCAAGAATGGAATGTATTATTTTTCTTTTATTTTCTAGCGCACAACGTATAACGCAAGACGCAAGACTGATTTGGCAGTCTCATTCGCTTATACCCCCACTCTTTAACGCTATACGATATACAACAGACCGTGTGAAAACTCACCTTTTTAAGCCAAAATACAGTAAAGTGGAGGACAAAGCGTACTTTATACCATATATTTATCATCTAATCCCATATTTTGGTTAAATTAATACCATAGGTGGAGGTAAATTATTCATAGAAACAATTTTGACACAGCCTGACAATATACGTTATACCTCATTAGGGCTGTCTCGCAATGACCAGAAAAAGAGTATTTGATTTTTAACGCAAGACGCAGAACTCACGACGTAAAACGAGATTGGCAGCCTCATACCTTATCACCCACAATCTTTAACGCAATACCCATGACACATTACGCAAAACGTATTTGTCATTGTGCTCCTCTCGATGATGGAAGAGTGAAAAAATGGTTCGCAATGACTAAGAAAAGCATATATAATTGAGAATAGAGAGTAAAAGGGGAAAAGGGGTTATGGTAAAAGGAAGAATAGTGATTGTGGGGGCGGGCCCGGTAGGATGTTATACTGCACAATTATTAAAAAAAATTGGTTATAACCCGTTATTAATAGAAGAACATACCGAGGTGGGGAAACCGGTACAATGTGCCGGCATAGTCTCTTCAGATATTATTTCTCTGGTGAAATCCTTTATTACTGATGATGCTGTCATAAATACTGTTAATGGCTTTTCTATCAATACTCTCTGGGAGGAAAGCTTTACGGTAAAAAAAGAGGGAGTGGCCATAATTTTAAATAGAGAGAAATTTGATACCAGCTTAGGGGAAGGTTTAAAAATTCATTTAGGAGAAAAGTTATCTTCCATTGAGCAGCAAAACGGTATTTATCTGGTAAAGACTACACCGGGGAAGGAATACGAAGCTGATATTTTAATTGGAACAGATGGAGTAGATTCACTAGTTCGTGAGTATCTTTTACAAAAATGCATAGATAAAAAGAGTTACCGAAATACTAAATTGGATTATTATTTTGGTTTACAATACCAGATAGAATTGTCTGACCCCAATCAGTTATTAAATTCGAATGTGATTCAGGTTTTCTTTGATGAGGATATTCCTTTTTTTATCTGGATAGTGCCGGAGAATAGTCAATTGTTACGTATTGGCGTGGTGTCTGAACAGGGAAAAAAGATATTAGATCGCTTTATCAGAGAAAAAAATATAAAAGGCAAGATAAGAGGGATAGTTACCGGTAAGATTCCGGTAGGATTTATCCCTACTTCCAGCCAAGGGATTGTATTAGTTGGCGATGCAGCCTGCCAGGTTAAACCTTTAACCGGTGGAGGGCTTTCCTATGGTTTGCAATCTGCTCAAATACTGGTTGATTGCATAAAAGAAGGGGAGCTTGAGCAATATGATGAGAGATGGAAAAAAAAG
>JAKPKS010000260.1 GCA_029553585.1 Candidatus Atribacteria bacterium
AAAAATCATATTATCGGTTACATTGAAGCCAAACATCCTCAAGAGACCAATCTTGAACTTATCTATAGCAGTGAACAATTAAAGCGTTATACTGCCACTTTTCCAAATTTGATTTTGACCAATTTTTATGAATTCTGGCTAATTCAACACGGTGAGATTGTAAATAGAATTACGATTGGTAGAGCCATAAACGCTATTACTATGGAAAAAACGCCACCTGTAGAAAACCCAGATGCTTTTGGGAATCTTTTAAAGAGTTATTTCAGCTTTCATATACCGGCTATTGAAAGTCCCAAAGAGCTTGCTTCCATCTTAGCAAGGAAAACCAGATTCTTAAGAGATGAGGTTATTTTGCTTGAGCTTGCCGAAGAAGAAAAGCAGAGAAAACAAATGCTGTTTAACTTTTATGAATCATTCAAACGGCTGCTGATCAATAATCTAACTGAGCATCAATTTGCTGATCTTTATGCTCAAACATTAACTTATGGTATTTTTGCCGCCCGAACTCGCAGCCAAGGTGAATTTAATCGGGAACTGATTTATAAATACATTCCCAATACTTTAGGGATCTTAAAGAATATTTTTAAATTCATTTCTTATGAAGAACCACCCAAAGCTTTGCAGGTTTTGATAGATGATATAGCAGAAATTCTTTATGTTACCGATGTTAACAGTATCTTACATAAATACTATATAGAAGGCAAAGGACTGGATCCTATTGTCTATTTCTACGAGACCTTTTTAAATGAATATGATCCTGAATTGAGAGAAAAACGCGGGGTCTATTATACTCCCGAACCGGTTGTTCGTTATATTGTTCGCTGCGTTAATACTCTTCTTAAGCTCCGTTTTGGATTATCGGAGGGTCTTGCATCTTCAGAAGTTACTTTGCTTGATCCCGCTGCCGGAACTTTAACCTTTCCCGCTGAAGCGATAAAGATAGCAGTGCAGGAATTTAAAACGAAATATGGTAGCGGTTCCATAAATAAACTTATTAAAGAGCATATTCTTCCCCATTTTTATGCTATAGAACTAATGATGGCACCCTATACTGTAGGACACTTAAAAATTAGTTACTTACTAACGGAATTGGGTTATCCGATTTCCGAAGAAGAACGTTTTCAACTATACCTATCCAATACCTTGGAACCGGATATTCCTGAACAAATTGAGTTACCCTTTTTATTTGATATTACGGAGGAATGCATCCTGGCAAATAAAATTAAAGACCAGGAACCGATTTTAGTAATTATGGGTAATCCTCCCTATAGCGGAGAAAGCGAAAATAAAAATAAATGGATAGATAACTTACTTAAAGCAGATATAGACGGGGCACAAAGTTATTATAAAGTTGATGGCAAACCCCTCCAGGAAAAAAATCCTAAATGGCTTCAGGATGATTATGTAAAATTTCTGCGCTTTGCCCAATGGAAAATAAGTAAAGCCGGCAAAGGTATTGTAGGTATGATAACTAATCACGGTTATCTGGATAATCCTACTTTTAGAGGTATGCGGCAAAGTTTACTAACCACCTTTGATGAAATCTATATTTTGGATTTGCATGGAAATTCCAAAAAGAAAGAAAAGACACCGGAAGGCACAAAGGACGAAAATGTTTTTGATATTCAACAAGGAACCGCTATTGTGCTGATGGTGAAAAAACCTGAAGCTAAAAAACATATTTGCCATTACGAACTTTACGGTTTACGGGAAGAAAAATATAGCTGGTTAAATAATACCGAATTCAAAGCTGAAAATTATCAACCGATTTCGCCTCATAGTCCTTTTTATTTGTTTAAGCCCGAAACAAGCAATTATGAATATTATCTTAAGTGGAGCTCACTACCGGAAATATTTCCTTTAAATAGTGTAGGAGTAGTTACCTCCCGCGATGCATTAACTATCCAGCCCACAAAAGAAAAAGTCCGGAAAACTATTCACCATTTTGCTTCTCTGGATGCCAGTGAAGCCCGAATCGCTTATAAACTCAGAAAGGACTCGCGTGACTGGAAAATTAGTTTAGCTCAAAAAGATCTTAAAGATAGCGGATTGAAAGATGAAAATATTGTACCTATTCTATACCGACCTTTTGATATCCGCTATACATACTATACAGGTAATAGCAGGGGATTTCATTGTAGAACCAGAAAAGCCGTTATGCAGCATTTACTGAAAGAAAACATTGCATTGATTTCTGTTAGACAGGTAAAAACTTCTGCTAATTGGCAACATATCTTTATAGGTAATTGCATTACTGAAAGTTGCGTTATCTCTAATAATACAAGTGAAATAAGCTATGTTTATCCTCTGCAAATTGTTAATGATCCTCCCCAAGGAGAAATTATTACTGAGAAGAATAAAGCATTTAATTACTCTATAGAGGTTTTAAATCATTTTAAGACCCTTTGGGGAAAGAAATTCCAACCGGAGCAATTATTTTTTTACATTTATGCTGTTTTACATAGTAATATCTACCGTCGGAAATATGCCGAATATTTAAGAATTGACTTCCCCAGAATACCTTTTACAGAGAACTATTCTTTCTTTTCCAAATTAGCAAATCTGGGTAAGGAACTTGCCGATTTGCATCTATTAAAAAGTCCTCTGCTTGATCCTCCAGTTGTTAAATATCAGGGAACCGGACCAGATGATAGTGTGGAAAAAGTTTTATATAATCCTGCGGAGAGAACAATCAGGATAAACAAGTATAAATATTTTGAAGGCATCAGCGAAGAGGTATGGAATTTTTCCATCGGAGGTTATCAAGTTCTGGCAAAATACTTGAAAGACCGTAAAGGCAGAACTCTGGAAGATCCTATCCTTGTTTGTAAAATTGCTACTGCCCTAATTAAAACTTTGGAATTACAAAAACCCATAGATAATCTTTATTCCGATTTGGAATCTGCTTTATGAAAAAGCGGTTCCGGTAAATGATCCCAAACACGCTGTTCTAAAAAAGAGCTCACAATCCAGATTTACATATTTTCAGGTTTGCCTTACACATTCAGAACAGAGGTGATAACGGCAAAAGCGGTAATAAATATCTATCAGACCTTGCTGGTAAAGGGTCTTTTTGTTTACAGCGCTAACTTGACCGGGATTGATATGATTGCACATAAAGCGGGTGATATAGTTTTCCGGCAGGGCTTTAAAGGTTATATATGATTGCAGAACGGATTCCGTCATTTCTGTCCTTGCCAGTTTTTGATAGTAAAGATAGAGAATGGGCAGATAAATATTAATGTAAATGTTGTTAATAACCGTAATACCCAAGCCAGAATTATGTTGCAACAATCCTTCCTGTTTAGGTTTAAACTGTTTACAAAATGCCTGGTATCTTTTTTGCGGATTGGGTTTGTCTGCTTCAACGGTATTAAGAAAGAAATTTAAAACCCCTTCCTGTAAACAGTGATAGAGAAATTCACTTAATAGAATAAGACGAAAAACCGGATGATTTCCTGGACGGATACGAAAAAGTTGCCAATCCGTATTAATTTTACGCGCATAGAATTTCTGTTTCTCAAAAGCAGAAGCAAGAGTATCATAAAGCTCATTGGTTAAACGGTTACGACTTTTGGCTAATAACCCGGAAGAACCAACAAAAATGCTAATAATTTCTTCAGTTGTAAGTCCCTCTTGATACCATTCTTTCAATTTGGCAAAGGAAATGTTCTGCGCCAGCTGAAAAAGATTGAATTTATTCTTATCGTAGCCGGCAGCTTCCATCATTCCTTCATAGAGAATTTGATCAAAATCGCTTAAAGACAGGGAAGCATTAAATCTGCGCACTTTACCCATAAAACGCTGTTTTCCGGAAAAGGATAAAATGCTTAGTAATCTGTCATTATCAATAGCAGAAAGCAGATCGCAATAATCACTGCCGCTGGCTAAGTTCTTATCGCCAATATCAGCCAGCAGTTTTTGAATTTCATCGGAAAGCTGATTTTTCAATTCCAGAATTTCTACCAGTTCACCATTTTCTTTCATAGTAAAAGGTAAAGGGCTATCATTATGCAAGACAAT
>JAKPKS010000282.1 GCA_029553585.1 Candidatus Atribacteria bacterium
AAGAATTTTAGTAAAAACAGACAGCCTGGTTTCCTTAATTACCAGTAGTCCAAATAAAATGAAGGTTTCCTATAATGGAGAAGTTTTAGAACCACAACCCATGTTAAACTATCGCCTAATAAGCTATCAAATTTTACCTAATCAAAGCCAATTTTAAAATATGGGAAAAATAGTTTATCCTAAACCGGTTAAGTTAATATTCAGCATTATTAGTGCCGAGGATAAACTTTTTTTTGAAGCAAAGAGTTTTTTAACCACTTTTTTTGGGGAAATCGATTTAGAAAGCGAATTTCAGCCATTTGATTACACCCTGTATTATCAGAATGAAATGGGAGAAGGGTTGAAGCAAAAATTATTTTCTTTTGAAAAATTAATTTCTTCAAGCGAGTTAAGCCAGATCAAACTGAAGAGCAATGAATGGGAATTTTTATGGACTACTGCTACTGGCGATAACTGTTCCGATGTATCAGGTGAAAAAAAGAGAAAGGTAAATTTTGACCCTGGTTACTTAAATTTGCATAAATTCATATTAGCGAGTACCAAAGATGGCCCAGCCAGAATTTATCTGAATGATGGAATATATGCTGAAATTACACTCAGATTTATTAATAAATCATATCGTTCTACGGAATGGACTTATCAAAACTATCAAACTGAATTATATGTTTCCTTTCTTAACAGAGTCAGAGAAGAATATAAAAAACAATTACAAAGACTTTAACCATATCAATTACCTCTTTTAGAAAGTAGAGTGATAGTATCAATATTGACTTTGTCAAAAGAGTATTTATCGCTATTAATTTAGACAGAGGGATAAAAGAATATCTATATAAAATACAAGGGGATATTAGCAAGTTTGAAAATAACTTTGGCTTGAAGGCGAAATTCGTAGAAAGAGAGAATTTGCATATTTCACTAAAATTTTTAGATGATTTAAATTCTCAGGAAATAGATAAAACTATCATAATATTACAGCGAATATCCACTCAATACCACTGTTTTATGATATCTCTTGCTGAAAGTATAGGCAGTTTTCCAACTTTTAACAGACCACGAGTTATATGGGCAGGAATAAACAAGGGAAATAATATAATATTAGAAATATATCGTACAATTAATGATAATTTAAGAAGAGAACCATTCTATCCTAAGGAGAAAGAGAGCCGGTTTTCGGCACATATCACCCTGGCAAGAGTAAAATATGTAAAATACCCCGGACAATTAGCTAATTTTACGAATAATATTAAGATCAAGGGCATTTCACAACAAGTTAAAACGATAGATTTAATGGAAAGCCAATTAACAAAAAAAGGACCAGAATACAAGGTTATTCACAGATTCCCTTTATTAGCTTGAAACAGTTTGTTACTAATTTAATATAGTTAAATCTAATATCATTATATAAGGTCACTTTTTAAAGGTTATCAGGTTAAATTATGAATATTTATTATTGAGGAGAGTGTGTGTTCCTATGAAAGAAGAAAAAATTAATATTTCTGAAAGAGAAAAAGCATTAAAAATGGCTATGGAAAGTATTGAACATCGTTTCGGGAAAGGTTCTATTATGAAGTTTAGTGATCGACCAAAGGTTACCGGTAGTAATACTATCTCCACAGGCTCTTTATCTCTGGACATTGCGCTTGGAATTGGCGGTGTACCCAGAGGGAGAATAGTAGAAATATTTGGACCTGAATCATCGGGAAAGACTACACTGGCCTTACATATGATTGCAGAAGCCCAGAAAAATAAAGGAATAGCTGCCTTTATCGATGCAGAACATGCCCTTGACCCAATTTATGCTAAAAATATTGGTATTAATATTGATGAACTTATTATTTCTCAGCCTGATACTGGCGAGCAAGCCTTGGAAATAACCGAATCTTTAGTCAGGAGCAATGCCGTTGATATTATTGTTATCGATTCTGTCGCAGCCCTGGTGCCCAAAGCAGAAATTGAAGGAGATATGGGTGATGCGTCGATGGGTTTACAGGCACGTTTAATGTCCCAGGCACTTAGAAAATTGACTGCCATTATTAATAAATCAAGAACTACCACAGTTTTTGTTAACCAGATCAGGGAGAAGATCGGTATTATTTTTGGAAATCCGGAAACAACTCCTGGAGGCAGGGCTTTAAAATTTTATTCCTCAATTAGATTAGATATCAGAAAAAAGGCTTCTATTAAAAAAAACGAGGAAAATATTGGCATTACGGTAAAGGTTAAGGTGGTTAAGAACAAGGTGGCCCCACCCTTTCAAGAGGCTGATTTTGATATTATATTTGGCAAAGGTATTTCCAAAGAAGGCGATATCTTAAATTTAGGTTATCAGTATGGCATATTACAAAAATCAGGCACCTGGTTTTCTTATAACGATATGCAGTTAGGTCAAGGCAAAGAAAACACCAAAACATTTTTAGCAGAAAATCCTGAATTAGCCAATGAAATTGAAAAGAAAATATTAAGCGCTGCACATCTTCCTAATTTAGATAATAATCCACCAAACGAAGAACAAGATGTATCAAATAACTGATATTCAAATTAAAAAAAATAACAAAAACAAGGTAGAAATATTTGTAAATGGCGAATTTTTTATAGAAACTTATTTCAGCATCATAAATAATTTAGATCTTTATATTGGAAAAATACTTACAAAGCAAATGCTGGAAGCCCTTAAAAGGAACGATGAATTAACAAGTGCAAAAAACGATGCCATAAGGTTTTTATCTTATCGGCCTCGTTCAGTATGGGAAATTAAAAAAAAATTAAAAGACAAAAAATATCTATATCATGTAATACAGGATGTGATTAACTGGCTAACACAAGAAGGATTTATTGATGACCGTGATTTTGCTCTAAGATGGATTAAAAGCCAGGTAATCAAAAAACCGGCTGGCAGAATAAAATTGAAAAATGAGTTATACGGAAAAGGAATACCAAAAGAGATTGCAGATAGTGTAATAGAATCTTTTTTTGAGCAGGAAGACGAGTTAAAGTTAGCTTATCAGCTAATCAGGAAAAAAGATGTTTCTTTAAAGCTAAAAAACACGAAATTAGATCCTAAAAAAATTGTCAATTTATTGAAAAGCCAGGGTTTTTCCAACCCGGTTATTCAGAAGATTTTTGAAGATTTCCCTATCAATGAGGATAGAAGCGACAGCTATTCCGATAGAGTTGACTTTTAGTATATTAAGAGATAAAATATCATAGCTTATTATTGTTGAATATGTTGCAATATTATATGCCGGTGTTTTAAATTTAATTAAAAAAAATGGTAAGAATATTTTCTAATAAATAGTAAATAATTTAATGTAGCATTTAATTTTTTTAGACTATATTTTGTACCTTTTAAATTGAATAGGGGGTGAAAGATATTAGCACATTCATTTTGTATATTACAATTATTTTAATTGGTATACTCATAGGCTTTTTTTCAGCCAATTTTATTGCAAAAACAAAATTATCAACCTGGCAGGAAACTGGCAAAAAAATTATAGAAAATGCTAAAAAAGATGCTGAATCTATCAAAAAGGAAGCATTATTACAGGCAAAGGAAGAGTCCTATCAAATTATCAGGAAAAGCGAAGCAGAATGCCAACAAAAAAGGAATAAATTAGAAGGCATAAATGAGCAACTTATCAAAAAAAGCAACAGTCTTGTTCAAAAAATTGAAATGATTGAGAGTAAGCAGAAACAAATTGATGAAAAGGAGAAAGAAGTAGAACAAAAAACAAAAGAAATTAATCAGCTTCACCAGAATCAAAGAGACGAACTACTTAGAATATCTAAACTAAACCTGGAAGAAGCCAAACAAGATCTGCTTAGTCGCCTGGAAAAGGAATTAACCCATGAAGCAGGTAAAATTATAAAGGACATTGAAGAAAAGGCTAAAGAAGAAGGCGAAAAGAAGGCGCAAAACATTTTATCTTTAGCAATTCAACGTTATTCCTCTGAATATACAGTTGAATCAACAATATCAGTTGTTTCCCTGCCTAATGAGGAGATGAAAGGACGTATAATTGGCAGGGAAGGTAGAAATATTCGAACTTTTGAACGTATTGCCGGGGTAGACCTTATTGTAGATGACACACCAGAGGCAGTCATCATCTCTGGATTTGACCCGGTTAGGCGTGAAATAGCCAGGATTGCCTTGGAAAAATTGATTACTGATGGCAGAATTCAACCTTCCAGAATTGAAGAGGTTATTGACTCTTCCAAAAAGATTGTGGAAAACAATATCAGAGAAGAGGGCGAAAAAGCTGTATTTGAAACAAATGTTAGAAATTTAAATCCAAGGCTGGTTAACATCTTGGGTAAATTAAAATACAGGACAAGCTATGGACAGAATGTTTTGCAACATTCCAAAGAGGTAGCCTATTTTGCAGGAATAATGGCTAATGAGCTGGGGTTAAACGCAAATTTATGCAGAAGAGCCGGGCTCCTTCATGATATTGGTAAATCTGCCGATATGGAAGTCGAGGGGCCGCACGCGTTGATAGGCGCAGATATAGCCAGAAAGAATGGGGAATTACCCGAAGTAATTAATGCTATAGCTGCTCATCATGAAGATGAGTGTCCTGAATCAGCTGAAGCAGTTTTAATACAGGCCGCAGATGCCATCTCTGCCTCCAGACCAGGCGCCAGGAGAGAGATGCTGGAAACCTATATCAAGAGATTGCAACAATTGGAAGAAATTGCCAATTCTTTTGAAGGGGTTGAAAAATCTTACGCCATACAAGCCGGCCGTGAAATTAGAATTATTGTGAATCCAATAGAAATTGACGATTACTTGGCAGCAAAACTATCCAGGGATATCTCAAAGAAAGTGGAAAGAAATATTGATTATCCTGGTCAGGTTAAAATAAATGTTATTCGAGAAACACGTTCCATTGAATATGCTAAGTAAACTTTTTAAAATTAAAATATATGGTTGAAAATTAACAAAAATAAATTTAACATAATGTAACAATAGAAAAGGGGGTATAAAAAATATATCCCCTTTTTTGTTATAGTTAAAAATTTTATATAAAGATTAAACTATTGAGGAAATAATGGTGTTAAGCACGAAAGAGGCAACTAAAACATTATTCTACCATCTGGAAACTTTTGGCTGCCAGATGAATGTAAATGATTCTGAATACTTATCAGGTCAACTGGAGGAAATGGGTTATGTAATGACCAGGGATATAAATATTGCAGATTTAATTATTTTAAATACCTGTTGTGTCAGGGCAAAAGTTGAACAGAAAATTTATAGTAGAGCAGGGATAATTAGCAAAATTAAGAAGTTTAAGCCTTATATTATTTTTGGGATTTGCGGCTGTATGGCACAAAAGGGGAAAGAAATGATTAAAAAAAGAGTTCCCGCAGTTGATTTAATATTCGGCCCTTCTCAAATCACTTCTGTCCAGAAATTATTAGAAAATTTTAAACAAAATAAAAGAAGAAAAACCACTATTTTATGTGATAATAAAGAATCATTTCAATTAGCAAGTACACCTATAAAACATCAAAGTTCTATTACCGCATATCTACAAATAATGAAAGGTTGTAATAATTTTTGCTCTTACTGCATAGTTCCCTATGTCAGAGGACCTGAAGAAAGCAGACCAGCCGAAGAGATACTACTGGAAATTGAATCATTGGCACAAAAAAATTTTAAAGAAATAATGCTATTAGGTCAGAATGTGAACTCTTATGGATATGATCTGAATCTAAAGACAAAAGAAAATTTTTTAACCTTATTATCTAAGGTCAATAATATAAAAAACATTGAGCGAATCAGATTCATTACTTCGCATCCCAAAGATTTTAACCTTGATTTAGTCAAAGTTATTGAAAAACATCCTAAAATCTGTGAACATATCCATCTACCCCTGCAATCGGGATCAGACACCATATTAAAGAAGATGAACAGAAAATACAATATGGAACAATACTATAATATAATTAATAATATTAAAGAACATATACCTGGAGCCAGTATCTCTTCTGATATAATGGTGGGATTCCCGGGAGAGACAGAGAGAGATTTCGAGGAAACAATACAGGCGCTAAAAAACATAGGCTTTGACTCAGTCTATTCTTTTATTTACTCTAACCGTGAGGGGACTCTTTCTCCTTTTTTAGGTAAAGATGTTCCTCTTGAAACAAAGAAAAAGCGATTATGGACTTTATTAGATATACAAAAAGATATAGCCAACCAAAAAAACCGCTATTTGATTGGAGAAACAGTAGAAATATTGGTGGAAAGCAGTTCTAAAAAGGGGATAGAAAAGCAATATTGGGGAAAAACCAGAACCAATAAAGTAGCTGTTTTTACTTATCCTTATCAAGAAGATTTATTGGGTAGATTAGTCAATGTTAAAATTCAAAACGCAGATGCCTACACTCTATATGGAGAATTGATTAATGGTAAACTTAAATAGGATAGTAATCCTTACTGGCCCTACAGCGATCGGTAAAAGTGCAATATCCATTAAAATTGCTCAGATTTTCCCAGATATTGAGATTATCTCCGCTGACTCTATGCAAATTTATAAATATATGAATATTGGTACCGATAAACCGGATGAAAATATTTTAAAAAAGTTCAAACACCATTGCATTAATTTAGTTGAACCTACAGCAGATTATGATGTTTCTCAGTATATTAAACAAGCAGAAAATAGCATTGCAGATATTCTGCAACGAAATAAAAAACCATTGATTGTTGGAGGAACCGGCCTTTATCTTAAATCACTGATTAATCCAATATTTACAGGGCCTGGCCGTAATCAAAAAATAAGGGATGAGCTATTTAGATTGGCAATAGAGAAAGGGAATTTATTTTTATTTGAAAAACTGAAAGAATACGATCCGGAGTATGCCCTGAAATTAAGCAGTAATGATCTTAAAAGGATTATTCGCGCCCTGGAAGTATTCCAGCTAACCGGTAAACCTTTATCATGTTTTCACCAGCAAGCAAAGAATTCTTCGTATAAAAGTAATTATCAATATTTTATATTAGGTATTTTCAGCTCAAAAGAAAATCTTTATCAGAGAATAAATACCAGAGTTGATGAAATAATAGCCAGAGGATTGATAGATGAGGTTCGCGAACTATGGCAAAAATATAATGGTAATTGCAATTCTTTTTTAGGCATAGGTTACCGGCAAATTATCAAATATTTACAAGGTCAGAGTACCGAAGAAGAAGCAATAGACAAAATAAAAATAGATTCCAGACGCTTTGCCAAGAGACAGATGAGCTGGTTTAAAAATCAATTAAAAATAGACTGCTGGATTAATACTGATGAATATGCTGATATAAATGGTTGTGTTGATGTGATAGTAAAGATAATGAAAGAAGAGGGGTATTAGAGTAAGAATGATTAAATTATGTATCTTTATGTGCCGATAATATATCTTATGTAAAGTAAAGAGGTATATAAAAAATTAGAAAAAGATTGTTACTTATGACTTCTTATAATCCTTAACTGATGATAGTTGTCTTATCTGTTAACTTTTTTTTCATCCTTGATTAAACATTTATAAAGAGCCTGATCCTGATAATGAATAATATTTATTTAAAATATTTAATATTATTCGTTTCAATTTATTTAGATTAAATGATAATGTTATTTTCAAAATATGCCCTACTACTGAATTTATTTACAAAATTCTAAAAAATTAGATTAAAAAGTATATTATTTGTTAATATTTGACTAGACCTTTATGGTTTTTCCAAATAGATATTCTTACATCTATTCTTTTTACTAATAGTAGAAATATTTATAATTTCTTTATAGACAAGAAATAATCTATATCGATTATCTGAAATCCTTTAAAATACGCTCATATTTTAAATAATCTTATATATCCAATGGTATTATATTAGTAAATACGAATATTTGGTTATTTATGAACGAATACACTAAAAAAATAAATTCAAATCATAGAGATACTGTCAAATGTTGTGGATGGACAAATTCACATCCTTCGGAACATTGAACATTATGCCACTTGCTCCACCAGCTCTCCATCCCGAAATTTCCTGTTCTCTAAGACCAGCGGAATCACTTGATATCCCCGAAGCCGCCGCCAGTTCTTTTCAGCTTCCTGAGCCAGCTTGAAGACCATACATAAGGTGGCCTGACGGGATCCGCAGCCTTTGGTCCTTTTGGTTCTTAACCGGACGATGGCAAAGGTGGACTCTACCGGGTTGGTAGTACGAATATGCATCCAGTGTACGGCCGGGAAATCATAGAAAGTAAACAGATCCTCTGCGTCTTTGGTCAGACATTCCACCGCCTTGGGATATTTATCCTCATAGGCGGCAATGAAATGATCATAAGCTCCTAAGGCATCCTTCTTGGTTTCTGCCTGATACATTTCATGAATCAGGGACTTGGCCCTGGGCTGGATACCCTTGGGCAGTTTATCTAAGATGTTAGCTGTCTTGTGTACCCAGCAGCGCTGTCTGCGGGTTTGAGGAAAGACCTCAGCCAGGGCTGCCCAGAATCCCAAGGCGCCATCACCGACAGCCAGTTTGGGCATTCGTAATCCCCTGGCTTTGAGACTGAGCAGCATCTCCCGCCAGGCGATCTTACTTTCCCGGTAACCGTCCGAGAGCATGATGAGCTCTTTATTGCCATTAGCATCCGCTCCCATGATAATGAGGATACAGGAGCGCTCCTCATCCAGGCGGACCTGGAAATAGATGCCGTCTACCCAGAGATAGACATAGTGCTTGTCCGATAGGTCCCGTTTAGCCCAGCTCTGGTATTCTTCTTCCCAGCATCCTTTCAGACGGACGATATTGGCAGCAGATAGTCCTTTTACCCCTTCTCCTAAGATGGCGCTTAAGGCCTGGGAAAAATCATTGGTGCTGATGCCTTTCAGGTAGAGGTAGGGAATCAGGTTATTCACACTGGGCATCCGGCGCAGATATTTGGGCAGGATCGTGCTACTGAAACGCTGGGATTCTTTTCGGTCATCCACCCGGGGTTGTCTAATCGGAATAGGGCCTATTCCGGAGACAATTGATCGGCTGGGATGATAACCGTTGCGTACCACAGT
>JAKPKS010000299.1 GCA_029553585.1 Candidatus Atribacteria bacterium
ACTTTTACCTGATCGCCATCTCGTAAATTTACCATCGCCGCTTCAGATGGGGTACAATATTTTCCTATTTCTTTTTCATCTTCTTGACTATAAGTAACGACTTTATCAAGGTCGGGTTTAACATCTAAAAATGTTTTAACAGCGACCAGTTTGGTTAGACTAGCGATAGGTAAAACCTGGGTGGCATTTCTTTCCCATAAAACCTGGCCATTATCTCCGTCTAGGACAATAGCGGCTGCTGCCTCTTGGTTAGAGATATTGACCGCCTTAAAATTATTATTAGTCTTGGGTAATTTTTGGTAATAGGCAATGTCCTTAATAATCTGCCAATCTACGGAATCCTTGGGTAAGCGACCATATAGTTTAGTAAATTGAGTTAGGGCTAATTTTTCTTTATTTAGATCTCTTTTTAAACTATTATAGGCTAGATCATTAATAATCTGCCAATCTACGGAATCCTTGGGCAAGCGACCATACAGTTTAGTAAATTGAGTTAGAGCTGCTCGTTCTTTAGACAAATCACGGCCCGTTTGATTACTTAAAACCTTAGGACTAGTAGAAGTAATAGCTACCGCCAAAGAAGAAACGGGTTGAGAAACGATAGACAAATCTTCCCCCTTCGGTAAAGGCTCTAATCTAACAGTAATAACCCCAGCGCCCAAAGGAGCTAGTTGAGCAAAGGCTTCCTTTTGTAAATCAATTACCCTATCGGGGTATATTTTAGGATCAGGACCATAGTCATTAATGACTACATCAACATATTTACCAGAAGCATCATGATAAACCCTAACCTTTTGCCCTGGAGAATAAACATTAGAAGCGGCAAATAGTCCGGGGCGAAAATTATACCAACTAGCTCGGCCGATAACACTCGAAGTGGAACTTACTGAACTATCAGCAATTACAACTCCGGGTAAAATACTAATTATAATAACAGATAAAAGCAAAAGGTGATATTTTAATAAAAAGGTGATATTATGAGATAAAGACATAAATAAAATTGACGAAGTAAAACTTTTCTTCTTATAATGGCATTATAACATATTTTAAAGTAGTGACCAAGTTTATTTAGCGGGTGTCGTATAACGGTTATTATGTCAGCTTCCCAAGCTGAAGATGG
>JAKPKS010000286.1 GCA_029553585.1 Candidatus Atribacteria bacterium
CCCTACAATTATTAAATTACTAACCTGGCACCCATAACTGGGTGCCTACAAATCCTATTATTTATGAAAACAAAAGAAGTAACTATCCAAAACATTAAATTTAACCTCAGTACCAAACCCTTAGTATCTGAACCCGAGACTTATCCCGATTATCCTTCAGTCCCAGTAAATCAGATAACCAATAAGATCATCACTAATCTTATTAACTACTTACCAGAGTACCCCTGGTACGAATATATCTACAATTCAAACGACCAATTCGATGAAAACTTACCAGAGCTAATAAATGCTGGCAATCACTTTATTAGCCTTTACATTAATACCGACGATTGCCTAATCGAATTTTCTACTGAGCAACCAGATTCTTCAGATAACCTTTGCGAAGACCTTTCCCTTACTACAGCTGGTATAACCTTCACAATATACTTCGATTAATTAATTGCCCAGGCCTAACTAAGGTACCTGGGCTTTTCTATGTACATACCTAAGAGGCCATCTATAGACTTCATATAATTACCTAAGAGGTACTAGAGCTTTACTACACATATACTTACTAGCCTTATATAAGAACCCACTAGGCCTATCTATAGATCTTATAAGGCTTACCTAAGTACGCTAACTATCGACCATATAGGGCCTTCAGGTAATAGGCATATAATATACAGATATTCTATAGCCACTTAAAAGGCCCTCCGAAAATTCCCTAGAATCTTCTGGCCATGGGGATTTAGTACGAGGATTACCAAGAGGATATAGTAAGGGAACCATAGAGGGCCTTAATTTGTTATCATACAGGTATTATATAGCGGACAACGTGCGGGCAATTTAGGCCGCCCGGAGGTTAATGAGGGGAAATTTGATAAAAATTTTTGATAATAAATAATGTATGCGCAAATAATAAAATTTTTGAGATATGCAAGTATTTTCTGAAAATTATTCTTAAAATAATAAAATTCATTTTTAACAAAAAATTTTCTCGAATTTTTTTGTAGATTAAAATAAAGTCCTTATCTTTGCAATGTAGGAAACGATAAGAGTTCTAAAATTTAATAAGAAAAATTTTCAAAAAAAAAAATCTTTGAAAATTTTGCAGATTAAAATATTATTCTTATATTTGCATAGAGAAATAAAAAAAACCTTTTC
>JAKPKS010000013.1 GCA_029553585.1 Candidatus Atribacteria bacterium
AAATGTCTTTGGACAAACCCCTAAAGCCACAAATGCTCCTTCGGCCATATGTAATTATTCTGGCATAAAGAAAGTTTTTTGACTATCCTGGTTAATCAGATTATTCTATAGTTGAATGTTATTTTTCAATTATAGACCCCAAACTAAGGAGGAAAAGAATATGAATGAAGAGGTTGTCTGGATAGATTTTGATATACTGGAAAAATTTATGGCAGATGGTTTTAAGGGAGTAGGTGTTCCGGAAGATGATGCCAAAATTTGTGCCAATGTATTGATTACTGCCAACAAACGCGGTTTTGATTCCCATGGGGTAAGTCGCTTTAAGCCTATTTATTATGACCGACTAAAAAAGGGCATACAATCTCCTGTAACTAAATTTGAGGTACTCAGGGAAGGGCCAACTACCGCAGTAGTTGATGGTCATAATGGTATGGGTATGGTAATTGCTAAAAAAGCTATGACAATAGCTATCCACAAAGCAAGGGACTATGGGCTCGGAATGGTAGCTGTAAAAAACTCTACCCATTATGGTATTGCCGGTTATTATGCCTTAATGGCAGCAGATGAAGGTATGATAGGGATTAACGGTTCTAATGCCAGGCCATCAGTGGCGCCAACTTTTGGTGTGGAAAATATGCTGGGAACCAATGCCCTGACCTTTGCCCTGCCCACTGATGAGGAATTCCCCTTCTGCTTAGATTGTGCTACATCAATGGTGCAGCGTGGTATGATCGAATTGTATGCCCGGGCAGGGAAAGAGATCCCCAGAGGCTGGGTAATAAGTAGTGATGGCAAAGCCAAAACTGACCCGCAAGAGATTCTGGAAGATTTTCAAAAAGGCAAAGCCGCTTTGGTGCCTTTGGGGGGAATAGGAGAGGAAACTGCCGGATATAAGGGATATGGATATGCCACAGTGGTAGAAATATTATCAGCTGCTCTGACCGCAGGGAAATTCCTAAAGATGCTTTCCGGAATAGAAGGTGGCAAAGAGGTGCCTATAAATTTAGGACACTTTTTCATAGCTATCAACATCTCCTCTTTTATAGAGCCTTCCTCGTTTAAGAAAACTGCGGGCGATATTCTAAGAGGCTTGCGAGCTTCGAAGAAGGCGCCTGGTGCAGAAAGAATTTATACTGCTGGTGAAAAAGAGTATTTAAACTGGCTGGAAAGAAAGGATAAAGGGGTGCCCCTCGATAAAAGTCTGCAGAAAGAATTGCTGGCTGTTCAGCAAGAACTGGGCCTCAGCCAGTATCATTTCCCTTTTTCTGATTAAGAGCCACTATGGAGATGAGATGAGATGAGTAGGTGTGGCTGGTTGACAGTTCTTTAATTTATCATTAATATGGTTATGTTTTGACAAAATAACAATACATCTTTACAATAAGCCAAAACACCCTATTAAAATTAAAGAAGGTCTCTGTGATGATATTTCTTTTATTACTCTATTTTCTAATGATGCCCATTTTTTTATTTTTCATTATAGCCCTCATATTTTTGCCCTATGGTTTTACTGCCTATTCTTTCATAACCCTGATTACTGTTCCTAAACAGATCTGGAAGATAGCCAGGAGCAAGAATATCAGGAAAAACCATGCCATTGAACATGCCACTATCAATGTACTGGAACAGTCGGTAGGTCATGAACTCAATATTTCCGGCTTATCACAGGAAAACGGGTTTTATATTGCAGGTATACAGAATGCCGATATGGTGGAGGAGGCTGCTATTCGCGGATTGAATCTTTTGAAGCAGGGGCATTGTGAGTTAGCCATTCATCGCCGCTGTGGTACTGATATAGCTATTGCCAATTTTACTACTGCTTTAGTTTTTTTGGTTCTGCTTATTTCTACCGGAACGGTTCGTATCTTAAATATTATAATTGCTCTCATAATTTCTAATTTAATCAGCCCCTATTTAGGACAATATATACAGAAATACTTTACCACCTCCTGTGCAGTTCAGAATACCGGAATTGTCGGGCTGCAATATGAAATTGGCAGAGAAAACTACAGCTTGCTGTACAGGTATTTTCCGAGGGGTTATTTTATAAAAACGGAAAACTATGATTAAATATTGAGATTAATTGGGAACCTTAATCCTTGTTTTAGGTAAGGTAATTGGCTATCTTTTTATCTGCTAAGAGACCAGGATTACCGATATCCATGATATTCAGATATTGGTATGCACCGCATCACCAATAAAAATAATTTTTACGGATAAAAAAAGTGAAAAGGAGTTGATATTGATGGCTGATAAACAGATTGCAGGTGAAAGCATACTTCTTTCTCATCTGAAAAAAATAGGGATTGTTCATCTCCATGGCATTGAGAGATATATTGATAGGAATCGTTTTAAAAGATGTTTTTTAATTACACCGGTTACCCCTCATGAAAATGTTTTAAGCTATGCTCAAAAAATTCCGTCTTTAGAGATAATTGTTTCTCACAATTTCCGTGAAGAGAAGAGAAAGATTACCGAAACATATCCGGAAGCTAAATTAATAACTGTTGACCCCTATCATTTAGCCGGCAGAGACGGAATGCTGGATGCTTAAGCCGGATGAAAACGAAAAAAGAAAAGACAGTTAAAGTAAAAAAAGCTAAGAACAAAGAAAGGAAATAATAGATGAAAGAAATTGGTAAGTTGGATATTACCGACAACAAACAGCTTGTTTTGTCAGTGGGAGAATTTAGAGGGCGTCAGAGGGTGGATTTGAGAACCTATGTAAAGCCCAAAGATCAGGATGAATATGTCCTTACCAAAAAAGGAATAAATTTTGATGCAGAATGGATTGATGATTTTGTAGAGCTGGTTGAAAAATTGAAGGATGTAGATTTAGAAAAATAAGATAGCTGAAAAAACCTGATAAAATTTTAAAATAGTCTAAATCTATCTAACCTGATATTTATATTATTTTAGTATTATCTACTTGGTTTGGTCAGTCTGATTTTACCTGACCGTAAAGAGCCAGGCTACTTTACGCCGCTGCCCGGTGTCTGTATCCCGGGCAGTAATCTGGGCAATCCAGGTACGTTTCTGTAGCAGTTTAGGGGCATCTGGAGTAAAAGAAATTTTTTGTGTTTCCGGCTGATAAATATGGGTCAAACCCGCACCACTTAATCTCAACCCTAAAGAACCTAATTCAATATTGGTATCGCTTAATAATATTGCCCCAATAGTCAACTCCTGATTATCAGTGACGGTACCATCGGGGGGAAAAATATCATTAACCGGCAAGGTTTTTTCCTGCACAATGGACTGGAATT
>JAKPKS010000022.1 GCA_029553585.1 Candidatus Atribacteria bacterium
GGACCAAGTTTATTATAAACATCATAAATAGCACCTCTTATCTGATACGCTATCTCATTCTCACTCATAATTGATATCTTCCATTATAATTTTCAATCAATTCTGCGTAATTCGCGTTTTTATCTGCGTCATCTGCGGGAACTAAGCTCTTCCTGGATATATTTCAGGGTAAGCAATTTCTCTTTCACCTCTTCCACATTCAACCGATAGGTATTCTCCGATGTATATTCTACCACTTCTGCAACCTTTGCTTCCCCATTGCTAAAATACTTATCATAATTTAGGTCTCTAATATCTGCAGGAATACGATAATAACCAGGAAGGTCAATTGCTTTTGCCATTTCTTCTCTATTTACCAATGTTTCATGCTTCTTTTCTCCGTGCCTGGTTCCTATAATTTTTATTTCTGTCTTTGCTTCAAAAAGTTCTATCAATGCCTGTGCCAGGTCTTTAATCGTAGAAGCTGGTGATTTTTGCACAAAAATATCTCCCTGCACTCCATTTTGATAGGCATAAATAACCAGTTCAACGGCTTCTTCCAGAGACATTAAATAGCGTGTCATATCCGGGTCTGTAATAGTAATCGGTTTTCCTGTTTTAATCTGTTCTACAAATAGAGGTATAACTGAACCTCTGGAAGCCATCACATTACCATATCTTGTTCCGCAAAGAATAGTTCCGTTTTCCGGTTGCTGTCTGGAATAGGCAATCATAACTTTTTCCATCAATGCCTTGGACATTCCCATTGCATTTATAGGATAAACAGCTTTATCTGTAGAAAGCACAATTAATTTCTTGGCATTATTGTCAATAGCAGCTCTAATTACATTTTCAGCACCCAGAACATTGGTCTTAACTGCCTGAACAGGAAAAAACTCACAGGAAGGGACCTGTTTCAGGGCAGCAGCATGAAAAACATAATCCACACCTACCATAGCATTCGCTACACTATCATAATCTCTAACATCGCCAATATGAAATTTTATTTTAGGGTTATTATACAGTTTCCGCATATCATCCTGTTTTTTTTCATCCCGACTGAAAATGCGAATTTCTTTCACATCAGTATTTAAAAACCGTCTCAAAACAGCGTTCCCGAAAGAACCTGTGCCACCCGTAATAATTATAGTTTTATCCTTAAACATAACATATCCCTTTACTATAAAACCTATCTAAATTCATCAAAATCTACTTTATTGCGCTTAACTTTTCCTAATGAACTTGGAGCATTTTCTATTAACCAAACCCAAAAAGCAGTAACATCAATTTTTTCTTGCAGCATTCTCTTTCTTTTTTCCTGCCACAACTTTTTATAATCTTTAGAGTCCAATACAGATTTAATCTTTCTTATCATCCAGTTATAGTGACGAGGGTGATAACTATATGCTAAATCATAAAGCTTCTCAATTTCTTCTATTACTGTAAGTTTACCAGCAAAAGTATTACAACGAAAAGCTGGTGTACCTAAAACAGCTGCTTCCGTTGTCATCGTTTGACTATCACAAATCAACATTGATGAATAATACAATAATGAATGTATTTTTTCAGGAGCAATGTGTAGATAAAAAGGGATGAATTCTGGATCATTAACTTCAGATGTTATTAATACTCTTCCATATTTCTCCAAAAGCTTTATTAAATCCCATTTTTGTTCCTTAGACAAGCCATACATCCCAATATCATGATGTGCTTTAAAAGCAGTAAAACGAAGTACAAAAAATGTATCACTTTCTCTCAGATTACATTGTTCCAAAACAGTAGGGTCGGGTTCAAATCTATTAGGATGTAAATAAGCAAGTTCTTGATACCCTGGATAACATATCTGCTTAGGATGATTCTGGTAAGCTAATGTATCAGGCATCATCAAATAGTCAGCCAATGGATAAACAAATTTTGTAGCAAGAGGAATGGCAGAAAGATCACTATCTGTTGTTGCAATTGATATCGCTTTCGTAAATTTGGCTGCATGAACATTTGAGGCAGAAGAACCAAGTGCAATGTCTATATTTAAATTTTTCATTATGTTATAGCATTCAAAATCATATTTTAATTGGTAGAAAACTTTTGATAATATGTTATCCTTTTTTTCTCCATAACTCATATATGGAATGTTATATGCTGATAAAAGTTTCTCAATTAGAGGGACTTTTTTACAACTTAAATATATATTATGTTCTAAACTTAATTCCTTATATAGATTTCTGAAATAATGAACCTGAGCAGGGTGATTAACATCAATTAGAATATTCAATTTCCAAACTCTCTAATGACTTTTGCTGGGACTCCAACAGCTACACAATAATCAGGTATATCTTTTGTAACTACTGAACCAGCACCAATA
>JAKPKS010000025.1 GCA_029553585.1 Candidatus Atribacteria bacterium
CAGTACTCATAGGTGTAGTCTTACCTCCTTTTTTGTTAAAGGAATGCTTTGATGAGTATTTTAGGTAAGTCTACACCTTTTTTATCGGCTGGGGCAAGTTTTTAAGTATCTTCAAGTACCCCAGTAAATTTTACACTAACTTTAAATTTTGTAATTATTTTATGATAAATATTCTTTTATTCAAATTCTGTATCTGGGCTAAGAAAATTCAATGCGGTTAAGAGATATATCTTTAGAACAGCTTTTAGGGAATTTAGATACACACATTCGTTTGCCATATGGATACTGTTTCCTTCCGGCCCAAAAATTAAGGTTGGTATTCTGGCAAGACCTGTATATATATTGGCATCAGTAATCATTCTATGGTAGGCAAAATTGGGTAATCTATGGAGGACTCTTTGGTAAGCATTAATAAACTTAAGAAAAATTGGCTCCTCTTTTGATAAAATATAGGGTTCATAGGAAGGGTCAATTCTTCGAATCTTAAACCTGGAAGGTAATCTATTATCTAAGGCTATTGTCTTTATTTTATCCAGGACTTCCTCTGCTGATTCTCCAGGTACTGTCAATCGATTAATTATTGCAGTACATTCTTCAGGCACTAATAGAGAATATTGTTTAAAACCTCCTGCAACTTTTAAAACACATTGATTACCTTTTCCAAATAAAGAGTGGTTCTTAAAAGGCAACTTCTCCAATTTATTTAAAAACTTTACCATATCGTCAATGGCACTTATACCTTTGCCTGGTTCAAAAGCATGTGCGGCTTTCCCTTTTGCAATGACTTCATAAAGTAATTTACCCGTTGAGCCTGAGAATATCGGTCTTTTCTTATCGCCAAACCATGGCTCGCCAATAATAATGGCATCAGAATTAGCTATTTCAGTCTGCATTAACGCCTTTGCGCCCAATGAGTAGGCCTCTTCATCGACAACCGCACTAAAAGCAATAGTACCTTTAAGAGCTTCCCCGTTGGAGATTAACACGCGGAAAACTTCCAATAAAGCTGCAAGACCACTTTTCATATCCCATGAACCTAACCCAAACAAACAATCTTTATGCAACTCTGCCTGGAAAGGATTGGTCTTCCAGCCATCTACAACAGGTATTGTGTCTAAATGTCCATTGAAAGTTAAAAAAGGTCCCTCATCTGAAAAATGACAAATCGTATAAATGTTTTGTCTTTTCCCAGCAACTTTCTGCAGCTTTACTCGAACACCTAAATCTATTAAATAGTCAGTGATCCATTCAGCTAATTTTTGCTCTTTCCCGGTAGTTGAGTCAATGGCTATCATTTCAGATAAATTATTTATAACATTTTTCAGATTAAGCTCGTTAATCATATGATTAACTAACCTCATAATACATAATAATAGGCTACCGGGAAAGAGCAGAAAGATATTCAACTAATGTTATTTTTATCTATTCTTAGCTCACTTCGGCAAGCGCACTATCAATAACATCCAGTGCTTCTTGCAGTTGTTCATCTGTGATAACTAATGATACTAATATCCTTAAAACATTTTTGTTAATACCAGCACTGGGAACAAAAACACCATGCTGGATACAATAGTTGATAATTTCTGAAACTTTTTCAGGAGCAGGCTCTTTAGAAGTTCTGTCTTTCACCAGCTCTATGGCAACCATCGCTCCCATTCCCCGAACGTCTCCAATGATGTCATATTTATTCATCATATTCTTGAAATTGGTTTTTAACTTTTCCTCTACTTTTGCAGCTCTGTCCAGTAAATGTTCATCTTCAATAATATTGATAACCTCGAGTCCGGCTTTACAGGCTAATGGATTACCAACATATGTTCCCCCAATACTCCCTCCTGGTAAGGAATCGGTAATTTCTTTTTTCGCGATGACTGCAGATAAAGGTAATCCACAGGCTAAAGATTTTGCCAGACACATCATATCAGGCTCAATATTCCAATGTTCAATAGCATAGAATTTCCCGGTTCTTCCTATACCACATTGTATTTCATCGGTAACCATCAGCATGCCATATTTATTGCATAACTCTCTTATAAGCTCTAAAAACCCATTTACCGGGATATTAAATCCGCCTTCGCCCTGAAGAGGTTCTATAACTACTGCAGCAACTGTTTCTGGATTAACCAGATTGGTCATGATTGTTTCAAAATTGTTCAAATCAATATATGAACGATAGGTATTAGGATAAGGAAGCCTATACACTTCAGGGGCAAAAGGTCCAAATTTATACTTGTAGGGCATATTCTTATGAGTCATAGTCATTGTAAGTAATGTTCGTCCATGAAAAGCATTTTCAAAAACTATAACTGCTGGCCGGCCGGTATAAGCCCTGGCCATCTTTACCGCATTTTCAATTGATTCTGCCCCACTATTAAAGAAGCAGGCTGCTTTCTCTGCGGTACCCGGAGCCAGCTCAACTAATCTTTTGCCTAAATCAACAAATGAATCATAGGGAACAGCGGTGAAATCAGTATGCGTAAAATTTTCAACCTGATCTTTTACTACCTGAACTACTCTGGGATGAGCATGCCCGACAATAAGACATCCCCAGCCGCCTGTTAAATCGATAAATCTATTTCCATCCACATCTGTAACAATGGCGCCCTCCCCTTTGGCGATATAGCAGGGTGACAAGGAACCTCCAAGAGCCTGTGCAACATATCTATCTCTGTCTTTTTCAATTTTTAATGATTCAGGGCCAGGGATACTTGTTTTAATAGAAATGAAATTGTTCATAATAATCTCTCCTTCTTAAAAATATACATAGTAAATGTTTATACCATTTAGTGGTTAGTCTATTTATTCTTCTCCCTCCTTTCCTGATTAAATAGTCAAAAGGGGAAATTAATGTAGCAATGATATCTATCTATTGATGCAATAAAATAATTTGTACCATATTACCAACCTTAATCTGCCAGTACTCTTCTCACCTGGATAATTCTCTGGATACAGAAATTTCTTTACGATAGGGATGAAAGTCTATCTTTTTCAAGATTTCCATTTGATAATGAACTAAAAATCCCTCTCTTCCTCGGGCTACAGCAGCATGTTGCTGCCCCAGGATTAACAATTGAGATACGGATAAAATGTTCAACTCTTTTTGAAGGATAAATAGAGTGGGCATCTGCTTTATTGTTAGAAGCCCTTAATCCAGAAAAAAGAGACCATAATACTTTTTTATTTAAGTTTTTTTAAATTTACTAACATTCTTTTTAATTATATTAAAGCCATAAGGGGCAGTATTATAGTCTTCTTTGCATGTTTCTGCTATCAGGGCTCTCTTAATCATATTATCATGAGTGGCAGCATAAAACAATCCCTGCCTCCCACCAGTTGTTAGCAATAAGCTCATTCATCAATGGATAAGCTTAAGTTTTCTGTCTTGAATTGGATGTTAAAATGAATTTTTTAATTAATCAGCTAAGGTAGCAACCATTACCGCTTTTATGGTATGCAGACGATTCTCTGCCTCATCAAATACTACCGAGTGTTTGCTACGAAATACCTCATCAGTTACTTCCATAGCAGATAAGCCAAATTTTTCCCAGACTTCTTTGCCTATTTTAGTATTGGTATCATGGTAAGAAGGGAGACAGTGCATAAATATCACATTAGGATTCCCGGTAGCTTTAATCATATCCATATTTACCTGATAATTTCTCAACAATGCAATTCTTTCTGCCATCTTATCTTCTTCCCCCATAGAGACCCAGACATCGGTATAGATAACATCAGCTCCTTCTATATCTTGAGAAATATTATCAGTCAGTTTGATAACTGCCCCTGATTTTTGCGCTATTTTTCTTACCTCTTGCACAAAAGATTCTGCAGGGAACAAAGAGCGGTGGGAAATAATGCGAATTTCCATTCCCATAACAGCAGAGGCTATCATTAAAGAATTTGCCACATTATTTCTACCATCTCCGGCATAAACCAGTACTAACTCTTCCCAGGGTTTGTTAACCTTTTCTTTAATGGTCATAAAATCAGCCAAGACCTGAGTAGGATGGTAGAGGTCAGTTAAGCCATTCCAAACCACAGCGCCGGAATACTTAGCTAACATCTCTACTGACTCCTGTTTAAACCCGCGAAATTCTATTCCATCATAATAGCGTCCCAAAACTCTTGCGGTATCTTCCATTGATTCCTTAGTTCCCATTTGGGAACCGGTTGGTCCCAGGTAGGTAACATTGGCCCCCTGGTCAAAGGCAGCTACTTCAAAGGCACATCTGGTTCTGGTAGAGGTTTTTTCAAAGATTAAAGCAATATTCTTACCCTTTAATTTTTGTTGTTCTGTTCCGTTGTATTTTGCCTTTTTCAGTTCTGTGGATAAATCCAGCAAAAATAAGATTTCCTCTTTAGTGAAATCTTTTAATGTTAATAAATGGCGTCTCTTTAAATTGACTGACATTATTATTACCTCTTTTCTTTATTAATTATTGATCGTTTTATATTTATATTAAAAGAATAATTTAATCCCATTTAAACTTAAGTTAAGTACTCTAACGAATAAATACTGTATCCTGCAATATGTGCATATGGTATTGGATACATTACGGCTTATTTGTTTGGGTTATGTAATAATTCAATAATATTGATGGGTGAATGAGACTTTGAAAAGATTTTTAAGATAACGAAAATTTTCGTCATAACTCTAACGGTATAATTCAGTTTTATTCTGAATTAATCAGAATAAAGGTTTCAAGTTTATGTTATCAGATTAATTCTTATAATATTTATATCATATTACCCTAAATTACCCTAATATAATTATTGAGTCAATTCTTCCAATTATTGTGTTAATTGTAGATTAAAAGAAATAAAATCTTTAAATTTTATAAAATATGGCAAAGTTCTATTCCGATTAGTCGGGATAAAGAGCCGTTTGTATTAAAAAAATTCTGGCATCAAGGTATCTACCAGCGTAGCATAAAGCCTAAGCGGTTAGGTATCTGCCAGTTAAAGGAGAGCCGGTTATTAATCCGATAGGAAATCTCTTTACGGTTTTCCTGCCACTCTCTCCAATTATTAAGATTCACCTGTCCCCCGTAATTGAACCGGATCTTTCCAAAG
>JAKPKS010000300.1 GCA_029553585.1 Candidatus Atribacteria bacterium
TGCAGTTCTTCTGGAGATATTTTTATAAGCGCATATTCGGAACCGCCACCGGTTAACACAATATCCTTCTCTATAACTACCGGGTCAATGAGGAATGTAGCCATATAGCCAAAAGAAGGTGTTCCCCCACAGGGATAGCCGGTTTTGGCTAAAATTTCATCAGGGGCAGCAATCCGGGGTCTGGGAATATTTAGTACTTTTCCCACCCGGGAAGTACTTACCCGATCGTCCCCCTGGACAATTGCTACAATCAGATTATCCTCAGAATCGATAAGACATATATTTTTTACACAATCACTATCCTGTACATTTGCTGCCTGAGCTGCTTCTCTAACAGAGTGGCATGATTGTTCAAATTGAAGGAATTCACATTTTATATTATTATCAGCAATAAACTCTTTTAACTTCTCTTCATATTTAGGCATAATATGGTAATACTCCGGCTTTCCTTTATATGGTATGCTCACTACCTTATATGGACTATCGAAAACAAAAAAGATTATTTTAAGCTAAAATCGAAGATAGAAGATAAATATACCATTACTTAGTTTACAATAATTACAATAATTCTTTTAATACCAGTGCCTCGTTATGCACTTCATCTTTAGCCCCATAGAGTATGGTAACGTCTTTATGCTTTTTTACAATCTCTTTCAGCTGATTAAAGACTTCCTTATTTGCCATTATCTCTGCTCTATACTTTTCCTGAAAAGATACCCATTTTTCAGGATCATGACCAAACCATTGCCTCAACTCAGTTGATGGAGCAATATCTTTCAGCCATAAATCTAAAGCAGCCCTCTCTTTGGAGATACCCCGGGGCCATAACCGGTCAACCAAAACACGATACCCGTCATCTTTTTCCGCTTTCTCATAAATCCTTTTCAACTTTATCATCTTTCAACCTCCTTATTTCTCATAAAGTTTTATATACATTTTCTAATAATTATCGTAAAAACCTCACTTATTAATATTTAATTGCTATAAGCCACTATCACATTCTTATATTGGCATATTATCAAAAGAACAAAATTACCGCAAGATAAATAAAGCCACCTCTTATACCAGCTTATATTTATTGTCTTAAAAATTCTGTTAAAAGGCCAGCAAATGGCATGCTTTCAAAGGCTTAGACAGGGCGCCTGTTATGGTTTACCAAAGATGTGGTAAAATTATCACAAAATTATTTTCATATTGCTATTTTTCGTTGCCATGCTTAAAATGGCCGGTAATCTTTGCCAGAAAAAGCTGTTTCTTATATTCATTATTTTCCAATATTGTTTTGCTCAATCTCTGGTATTCTTTTCCTTTTATCACCATAATCTGCTTATCTTTCCAATAGATTATCGCCTTTTCATCTTTAATAATCTTATAGGAAAATGGTCTCTCTTCTCTCAATAAAGCTCTTTTATCTTCCATATCTTTACCTTTTTATTTTAGCCAGGCCAGATGCGGTATGAACCAATCTCAGAGAAAAGATATTTTTCATGATATGCCCCCTTTTTTCTTTCAATTCCTCTGTCAGTAATAATTACATTTATTTGTGATAATGTTTTGAGATAACGTAAAGTCAGCAGATAAGAGTGTGTGCTATATTTTCTGTAAAAGTGAAAAAAGTTAATTAAAATAATAACTTGAAATGGGCCATCAAGAACCTCCATAATAAATTATAGAATAATCAAATATATTAAGGAGGATAATTCAAGATGACCCAACTAAA
>JAKPKS010000110.1 GCA_029553585.1 Candidatus Atribacteria bacterium
TCGAGCCGGTATTTTTAAGATAAAACAATTGATAGAAATGCCGGATATCATACTGCAAAGTATTTTGGGAGAAAATGGACCAAAAATAAAATTGCTGGCACAAGGCATAGACCATAGCCCGGTAACCTGTTCTGAAGAAGCGAAATCTATGGGCAGAGAGGCAACCTTCCCGGAGAATATAACAGACCGGGAAAGTTTAGCTAAAATTCTTCTGGCACAGAGTCAATACATAGGTTATGTTGCTCGCAAAAAAGGATATTCCGGTAAAACTATCACCTTAAAAGTGCGTTTTGCCCCCTTTAAAACCATCCAAAAATCGATTACCTTAGATCATGCTACTAACCTTGATAATCTCATCTATCAAAAAGCTAAGGAATTACTGGATTCTATTACTATCAGACAGCCAGGTATACGGCTTTTGGGACTCAAGCTCTCCTCCCTACAGCAGGGAAGTCAGCCCCACCAGCTAAGTTTGATAACAAGCCAGGATATGGAGGAGAAATGGCATAAATTGACCTCATCTGTAGATAAAATTCAGGAAAAATACGGTTCTTCAGCTATCCGAAGGGCTGCCCTGTTAAAAAAGCAGAATAGGAAAGATTGAATAAAAGATTATTGATGACAGATTATAGGTGAACCATCTGAAATTGTGAACCTGAAGCCGGATCTTTCCAGACTTCAATCCGTACTGGAAAGGCATCCTTTAAAATAGAAAGATGGGTAATTACCAGAATTTTGTCAAAATCGTTCTGAATGGCATTGATAGCCTGTATTAATTTTTGCAATCCCTCTTCATCCTGAGTTCCAAAACCTTCATCAATTACCAGAGTTCTCAAACGAGCCCCGGACCTCTGTGTTAATAACTTGGAAAGGGCTAAACGGAGGGAAAAATCTATCCGAAACGCCTCACCTCCGCTATAGAGCTCATATGGTCTGATACCCATCTCATCAAGGATTTTAATATCAAGGGTCTCCCTTACCTCTCCGCTCTTTAACTCCTTTAAGGATTCCAGACTGATAGTAATAGGCTCATCAGATAATTTTGCTAAGATAGCATTGGCTTCTTCTGCCAGCTCGGGTATAGCATTTTCAATAACCATGGAGGGGATTCCATTTTTGCCAAAGGCAATGATTAATTTTTCATAAATATCTTTCTGGTGGGAGAGTACATTTTGTGCTTTTTTAATCTGCTCTTCCTCCTGCTGATATTGTTCAATTTTGGTCAACCTCTCCTGAACAGCCCCCCTTCTTATATAAAGCTGTCCTTGCTCCATTTGCCATTGTTCTAAAATTTTTCGTTCTTTCAAAGTTTTCTGCTTTAAATCAGAAATTTTAGCTACATTTTTTTGTATGGAGGCCAGATCTTCTCTTAATTTGTGAATACTGCTTTCTTTCATTTCATATTGCTGGTCAATTTCTTTTCTTTCTTCTTCTAGTTTAAGGAATGATTGCCGGGCTTCCAATAATTTTTCTCTCTGCAGCATGGCATCACTTAACGCTTCCAGTTGCCGGTTAATCTCTAAATATTTTTGGTCACTGTATGCCAGTTTTTCTATCTCACTCTTAATTTTTGACCATCTTTTCCTTTCCTCGAACGCAAATTGCTGCTCTTTGATTGTAGTTTGTAGATCTTTTAAGGCTGGAGCCAGCTCCTTGAGTTGCTCTAAAATTTTATTCTCCTCCTGTATCAGCAAGCTATAGGTATTAAGCTTGTTTTGAACCTCATCTTTTTTATTCAGTTCAGTACGTATATTGAACCATTCTTTTTGTAAGATATCTTTTTTATCAGTTAATTCTGCTATCTCAGTGGTTAATTTTATAATTTTCTGTTCACTTTGGTCAATGTCACTGGTCAGGGTTGTAATTATGTGTTCTTTTTTCTGCTCATCAAGAGGCGAATCGCATAAGGGGCAGGATTCCTGAGACCCTTGTTTAAGTAATGTAATCTTTTCCTTATTATCAATAATATCTTCTTTCTCTATTTTTATCTGGTGGTTTTTACTCTCTATTTGCACCTTCAGAGAATTACCATCCTGTTCAATAAGTTCTTTCTTCTGCTCTAAAGCTCTAAAATGGTTTAGTTGAATCTCTAATTTCTTTATTTCCTTCTTTACTGAAGTTAGAGATTCTATTTGTTTGGTAAGCTCATCATATTTTTCCTGCTTTTGTGCCAATTGCAATAAAAGCCTGTTTTTATTGCTTTCAATCAGTTTTTCAACTTCTATCTTCTGTTGCTCCAATTTCCTAAACAATGCCAGCTGCTGAAGCATCTGTTTATTCTGTTTAGATAGATTGAGGTATATATTATAATCAGATAATATTTTTCTCTCCTCAGCTAAAAGAAGCCGGTATTCTTGTATTTTTTGTTTGATTCTTTCTTTTCTCTTTTTTAATTCTTGTGACTCATTCTGTTCGATGGAAAGCCTGGCTGTTAATTCTTCTGCCTGCTGCTGGCTATACTGTAAGCGGTTTGTCCCCTGCTCTAATTTTTGTACTATTTCTTTTTTTTCTTGGATGAGGGATTGTAGTTTCCGCTCTTCTTCTCTTATAGTCTTAATTTCTTCTAACACTCCCTCTTTTTGCCCAATTTCTTTCCGGATTTGTTCTAACCTGTTCTGATGGACCAGAAAGTCTTTTTCCAATTCCCGGCTATGGCGGCGAGCCAGCTCAGATAGCTCTTCATAATGGGAAAGACCCAATACTTCAGCTAAAATCTGTTTACGTTCCCGGGCACTCTTACGTGTAAATTCATCAACTCTCCCCTGCAGAATAAAAGCAGAATTGATAAAAGTATCATAATCCATCCTGAGCAGTCCATTGATCTTCTGCTGGGTCTGTCGCTGGGAAGGGGTAGATAAAGTAATATAATCATTTTTGGAGGAGTCAAAGACCATAAACTCTAATTGGCTATAGCTGCGACTCTTTACCACAGAAAATTTTCTAATAATTCTGTAACGCTCAGACTCTAAATCAAAGACCAGGTCAACCCACATCTGGTTTTCCCCAATTTTCAGCAGACCCTTATCTGCTTTTTTCTCCTGCTGGGCTTTCCTGCCCTCTCCCCACAATGCCCAGGTAAGGGCATCTAACAAGGCAGATTTACCCTGCCCATTTCCACCGGATAGGCAGGCAATATTGAATTCGGTAAAATCAAGGGTTGGCACCTCTTTCCCATAGCTTAAGAAATTAGAAAGTTGCAGGGTAACTGGAATCATATTTCCTCCCGGTTCAAGGGAGCATCAGTCTGGTATAACTCCTGCTGTAATTTTTGGGTAAAAGATATTAAGTCTTTCTCCCAGATCTGCCAATTCTGTAATTTAATGTATTCTCGCAGAGCGGAAAATAAATCCATTTCTTCAGAGAGTGAGCTTCTGCTTAATGGTGACTTTTTTATTATATTCCTGCTAATACCGGTTACCAAGAAAGCTTCAGCCTCTTCTAAAGCCTCTTTAACCTTTTTAAAATTAATTTCTCTATTCTGTTCATCAGTAGCTTCATAACTAATTCGCACCAGAGCATCCCTTAAATCGTATTCTTTTATCTCTTCCAGAAAATCCTCCGTGGGATTGGAATCATCTTCAATTTTCAGGTTGATAGTTAGCATATTTCGTACCGGCAGCGGGATAAATTCGTATTCTATTTTGCCTTGTTGGCCAATACTGCCCAGGCAGAATCCCTTCTCATCCTTTTCTTCTCCAAAATTGATACGGTCCATGCTACCGCAATATACTATGGGGAGTTTCTGACTGGTATTTAAATTCTGATAGCGATGAATATGCCCCAGAGCAATGTAATCAAAGGGAGAATCTTTTAAAAACTGCACCGGCAGAACCGGGTCTCTGCCCAGGGAGGCATAGTTTTCTGAACCGGAAAAAACCGCCTCTGCCACAGTGAAGTGTCCGGCTAATATTCTGGGATATTTTGTATCTAACTGATCGGTCAATTCAGTTATCTTTCTTAATAGACGCTGCTGTATCTTTTTATTTAGAGAGTTTAAATCGCTATCCCGGTATTCTTCTTTTTCTAAATACTGGTTCTTGGTAGGCCAGGGTATCCCGATTATCTGAATATTTCCTTTTGTAGTAGGTAGAATGAGGAGGGTAGGCTCTGTTACCACCATAATATTGGCGATATTTAGGGTTTGAAAGATATCCAGGGAACTTGCTCTTCCAAAAGCTAAGGGATTATCATGATTACCATTAATTAAGACAGTGGGAATTCCCGCCTTACTCAGCCGGTAGATCTGTCTGGCAAATTCCCGTTGATGGGTAGGACTGGGATTGTTAGTCTTGTAAGCATCACCACAAAAGAGGGCAAAATCTATCTTTTCCTCTAAGGCAATATCTATAGCAGTGGTAAGGGTTTTGATAAAATCAATTAAACGTGAATGTAATCCAGTGGAACTATCGATACGCCCATAATTTTCTACACCTAAATGAATATCGGCAAAGTGCATAAATTTAATCATAACTTTTTTTGCCTGGTTCAAAAGAGAGGTCAATCCCTACCGGACAATGGTCAGAGCCTTCAATCTCAGTCTGGATAAAGGCTGACTTCAAGTTAGGCTCCAAATTATTGCTGACAAAGAAGTAATCAATTCTCCATCCGACATTTCGTTCTCTGGCTCGGGTCTTATAATCCCACCAACTGTATTGTCCCGGTTCAGAGTTGAAATGACGAAAAGTATCTATAAATCCTGCTTCAATTAAGCGGTCAATCCATTCTCTTTCCACAGGAAGAAAACCAGAAATTTTTTCATTTTCTTTAGGTCTGGCTAAATCAATCTCTTTATGTGCAGTATTAACATCACCACAAATAATAACCCGGTGCCCCTCTTTTAGTAAACCAGCTACGTTCTTTAAAATAGTCTCATAAAAATCCATTTTAAATTGTAATCTTTCCTGAGAGGCCTTACCATTGGGAAAATAAATATTTAATAATATAAACTCTGGAAAATTTATCTGGAGAAAGCGTCCCTCGGCATCAAATCTGGGTATTCCCAATTTATCTGAAAAACCTATCGGTTTTAATTTAGTCCAGAGACCAACTCCGCTATAACCTTTCTTTTCTGCCTCAGTAAAATAACTGTAACACCCTGGTTTGTTGATAAGTTCTTCCGGAATCTGCTCTAATTTAGTTTTAGTCTCCTGAACACAATATATATCTGCTTGGTGCTGTTCAAGCCATTTCAAAAAATTTTTATTGTAAACAGCCCTCAAGCCATTAACATTCCATGATAATAATCTCATTACTTAACCTCTTGCCTGAATATTTTTTAATTAAAGGTGGCTACCTTCCACAATCTGTATTCCCTGACTCGCTCCAATACGGGTAGCACCTGCTTTTACCATCTGTAAAGCAGTCTTATAGTCTCTGATTCCCCCTGCAGCTTTAATACCTAAATGGTTTCCTACCACTTTTCTCATTAGTCTTATGTCAGCTATAGTAGCACCACCTTTATCAAAACCGGTCGATGTTTTCACAAAATGAGCACCTGCTTCCAGAACTATCTGACAGGCAATCTTTTTTTCTTCATCAGTTAACAAACAATTTTCCAGAATAACTTTGCATAACAACCCTGGTACAGCTCTTACCACTAATCGAATCTCTTGTAGCACTTTCTGGTAATCTTTATCTTTCAAAGCTGAAACATTAATAACCATATCTATTTCTTGAGCACCCATTTTCGCTGCTTCTTTTGCTTCATAGACCTTAACCTGGGAGAGTGTGGCACCTAAGGGAAAACCCACCACAGTACAGATTTTAACCTCTGCATCAGCTAAAAAGGCTTTGGCCAGAGGGATGAAATAAGGATTTATGCAGACTGAATAAAAATGATACTGCCGTGCTTCTTTGCATAATTTTTCAATTTGCTCACCAGTCATCTCAGGACGTAGAGCAGTAAAATCAATCAATCTGGCAATATCATTTTGAGCCAGCATTTTGGCAGTTTTTAGGGTTATTATTTCAGCCATAGTTTTGTTTCTCCTGTCTTTTTGTTCTTAATATACTGAAAATCCCTTTGAAAATCATTTTGGCTTAATTTCAGCTGCAACAGGTTTTACAGATTTTCGGTCAATGTATAGTCTTATCTTATAGTTATTATGTACGAAATTTTTCCTGCCGACTGCTTTATTATTTTCTGTAAGCGTGTTTTCCATCTTACATTTTCCTTTACAATTACACCTTATCTGCTTTCCTTCTCCTGAATAAACTGCGATATGGAGCACTTGTGGGGAAATATAATTTAGTCTCCTGGTAATCATAGGAATACTCTGTGCCACTAAACGATGCATGATTTTGTAAAACAGGTCAGGTCCAATTCTTTTCCTGAAGGCAGAAAAAGTAGAATGAGCCGGTGTTTTTAAGAAGTGATGAAAACCACAAATTACACAATATTTTGTATTATAACGTAAAACCTCAGCTAACTGCCTGTTTGATTTCACCTCTCCCAAATAAACCAGCAATTGAGCCTTGAAGAGAGAGATGGGACTATAGATAAGATCTTTACCATTCTGGTAACAGTCCTGGATTAGAGGGTTGATAAAAGACCAGTCGATCGACTCATAAATCATCTTTAACGGGTCATTCTTTTTTATCTTCTGGTAGGCTTCATAAGTAGAAAATGAAAATTGTTGTTTTCTGTTTTTCTTCATTAAGTCTGATTTCCACACAGTTTTCTTTACAGAACAGAGTATTTCCGAGAGTAATTTCTCAATTTAATATCAGAGTAAAAAACTAATTCCTTTTAAACTTTTTTCTTAAAAAAGTAGGTATATCCAGATCCTCTTTATCTTTATACCTTTTAGTTAAATCAAGGTCTTCCTCTTCAGGCAGTTTACTATTAAGTTCAATCGATTCTTTTTCTTTAGATTTTATGCTTTCATTTAGTTTATACGGTATATAAGAAGAAGTTATTCCTTTCCTGTCTTCTTCTTGTTCCAGTTTCTCTTGAATAGAAATATCCTCTGTCCTTCCCTGATAGACCGGTATAGTGGTGGTTTTATCACACTTGGTGGCAATAACTGTAACCATTATTTCATCCTGCATATTTTCTGCAATTATGGCGCCAAAAACTATGTTTGCATCTTTACCGGCTTCTTTTGAAATATAATCTACAATCTCATTAATTTCATAAAGACTCATATCCAGCCCACCGGTCACATTTACTAAAATGGAGCTGGAACCCTTAATGGATACCTCCAACAACGGGCTGGAAATAGCGGCTTCTGCGGCGGTGGAAGCTTTATTGTTTCCACGACCGATGCCAATACCCACTAAGGCAAACCCGGCATCTTTAATTACTGTTTTTACATCTGCCAGATCGAGATTGATTAAGCCGGGAGTGGTAATCAGGTCCGCAATAGCCTGTACTGATTGTCTTAAGACACGGTCAGTAATATCAAAGGCATCACGGACTGAGGTATCTTTGCTGATCATAGTGAGTAGTTTATCGTTGGAAATGGTAATCAGTGCATCAACCTGTTTTTTAAGAGTTTCTATTCCCTGTTCAGCCTGTGCCATTCTTTTTTTGCCTTCAAAGCCAAAGGGACGTGTAACCACTCCTATGGTTAAAGCTCCTTCCCTTTTAGCTATTTCAGCAACAACAGGCGCTGCACCGGTCCCTGTTCCCCCACCCATACCAGCGGTAATAAAAACAATATCGGCGTCTTCCAATGCCTTGGCAATAGCACTTCTATCTTCCTCAGCCGCCTGCCTGCCGATTTCCGGATCACCACCGGCGCCCAGTCCTTTGGTGGTTAGTTTACCAATTTGTACTTTCTGGGTGGCTTGAGATAAAGAAAGTGCCTGTAAATCGGTATTAACAGCGACCATTTCCAATCCATTAATCCGGTGATTGGCTATTTCATCAATAGCATTATTGCCGCTACCTCCTATACCAATCACCTTAATGTTGATAAAATTATCTGATTCCGGGTCTATGGAAGCTACGTTTTCCTTTATTTTATCATCGCTCAAACCATCTTCCCTATTAACAAAGTAAGTTATATCCGGGTTTTTATCCAACCCCTGAGAAGTATCCCTGATTAATTCTTGTTTATAGTCTAATATCTTAGTAAAGCCGCGTGCTAACTTTTTCTTTTTCAAAAGAAATCACCTCTTGAGCAAGTTCTGAATAATCTTCAGCCCCATGAGATTTTGGATTATAATATATAATTGGAATTCCCTGACTGGAAGATTCCACCAGGGAAATATTTTTCCTGATAATTGTTTTAAAAACTCTTTCTTTGAAAAAATCTCTAGTTTCTTCAATAACTTCTTTGGAAATATTGCTTCTGGTATCAGCTATGGTAATCAGAACATATATTTCTAAAAAATGATGTAAATTTTGGTGGACAATTTTAATGGTTTCCATAAATTCTTCAATACCACGCAGGGCAAAATAATGCGGTTGGATGGGGATGATAACTTCATGAGAAGCCTTAAGGGCATTAATAGTTAAGATACCCAACGATGGGGGGCAGTCAATGATAATATAATCAAATTTTATTTTACAATTTTGAATACCGATATTTAAAAAATCTTCTCTTCCTATCTGGTCAATTAATTTATATTCGGCACTAGCAAAATCAATATTGCTGGGAGCCAGGAAGAGGTTTCCATCAGAAAAATTATTCATCTGAATCACAACATCTTCCATATTCAGTTTATTAGGAGAACGGCTGGGCTCCATAACATTGAGCATCGTTTTTTCCAGTTCGTTAGGTTCTATTCCCAAACCAATAGTTGTATGCCCTTGAGGATCCATATCAATAAGAAGTACCTTCTTACCAAATTCAGTCAAGCAAGTTCCCAGATTAATAGCAGTGGTGGTTTTAGCAACTCCACCTTTTTGATTGGCAATAGAAATAATTCGCAACCTGCTTACCTCCTGTAGTTAATAACATATGGCACTTTGATAAATTTTTCTTGATAAATACTAATTCAACTGGAAATTGTTTTACTACTATATTAGATAACTGGTAAATTTAAATAACCCGATAAATTTTTAAAACAATTAGAAAATATTATCTTTTCGATAGTAAGTATTTATATTTTTTAGGAACTGACTAATTTGGTTAGACTTATTGTTATAATTATATCATAATAATTTATTTTAATACTACAGCTATTGGTAAATTCAATAAATATTTAATTTTATCTAACAACTAAAAATATTATAATTAATCAAGGCAGTTTTTTATATTTTACCCTCTTTTCATGAACTTGACAAATATTTTCCAATCTTTAAGGTATTCTTCGGTTAGGACTTATTTCCACCTTCAAATTTTAAAAGTTTTTGTATTTGACTTTTTTTATCAATAAATGTATACTTGCTATTAATAGTAAGTACTAAGAATGAAGGTATTTTTTTATCTTCTGAAATCAGGGGGAAACAAATATGGCTTCACAAACTCTGAATGAAATGCTGCTTAATTCTAAGAATAAATTTAAAGACAGACCGGCCTTCAAAGTCAAAAAAGGTAACCAGTTTGTCACTGTAACCTTTCAGGAATTTTACGAACAGGTCAGCCAGTTTGGCACTGGTTTACTGGAATTAGGGTTTCAAAAAAAAGACCACATCGGTTTAATTTCTGAAAATCGTTTGGAATGGATTATCTGTGATATGGCCATTATTGGCATTGGTGCTTTGGATGTTCCTGCAAGCGGAAATAGTTTTGCCCGTGATATCGCTTTTAAATTAAAACACTCCGATTCTATAGCCACCATTTTAGAGGGAGAAAAAGCCCTGACCGAATTTTTAAAAGTTTCTAAAGAACTTACCAATATTAAAAATACTATTATTCTGGATCCGGTTAAGGTATTTTCAGAGCCCGAAACTGCTCCTCTTTGGGCTAAAGCAATCCCCTTCCAGGAACAAGATAAGGCAACCATAAGTAAAGCACTTTATCAAAAGATTTGTTCTCTTATCACTGAAAATTTTGATTTACTCTTAGTTTCTCAAAAAGCAAAACTATTCTTAGAAAAATATCTATCCGAACAAGGACAGGATATAGCTGCTCAATTAAAATTAGCTGGAGTAAAGGATTTAGAAAAAAAATTAGCAGAAAACATGCATGTGGTTAAAGACGGTCAAATTGATGGTTTATTTCCAGTTTTTTCCTTCGCTCAAATTAAAGAAATAGGGAAAAATTTGATAGCACAAGGCGACCACCGTTTCGCTGAAATCGGTCAGGATGCACTTCCAGATGATTTAATAACCATAATATACACCTCGGGTACAACCTCAGATCCCAAGGGGGTTATGCTGACTCATCGCAATATTATGCATAATGTCAATAATATCCCTGGTTCCATTGGTGATTTTAATGAAAATGACCGTTTCCTTTCTGTTTTACCATCCTGGCATATCTATGAAAGAACGGTGGAGTATTTTACTATGAATCTGGGTGCCTCTACTGCTTACAGTAAACCATTCAAGCAGATCTTACTACCTGACCTTCTTCTGGAAAAACCTACAGTGATGTGTACTGTCCCTCGCATCTGGCAAAGCTTGTATAAAGGAATCCTCCATAAAGTCAAAAATGGTGGGAAATTACAACAGTTACTCTTTTTCAAGGGATGTGATATCGGCAGAAGATATAAACATGCCAAAAGAGTCGTTGAAAATACCCTGCCCCTCTTTGACCGTGACCAATTTACAGCAGAAGAAATTAAAAATGCGCGGAAGACTATGAAGAGCCTATCCTGGGTATATCACTTAATCGATAAACTTGTTTTTAAAAAGATACGAAATATGTTGGGTGGTGAAATGAAATTTGCCATCAGTGGTGGAGGGGCACTGCCAGAGGATATTGATATTTTTTTAGATTCTATAGATGTGCTAGTTTTAGAAGGTTATGGCCTGACGGAAACCTCACCCGTTATTGCCGGAAGAAGGCAGCATAATCCTATTATCTGTACGGTAGGTGAACCAGTTCCTCAAACCTGGGTAAAAATAGTGGATAAGGAAAATATGGAGCTTGAAATCCCTTACGGTCAACCTGGTATTGTTATGGCAAAGGGAGATCTGGTTATGAAAGGTTATTATAAAAATGAACAGAAAACTGCGGAGGTATTAAAAGATGGCTGGTTTAATACCGGGGACCTTGGTAAAATAACACATAATGGTAGGTACCTCAAAATAATCGGTAGAATTAAAGATACCATTGTTTTAAGAGGTGGAGAAAATGTGGAGCCACAGCCCCTGGAAGATAAGCTGAGAGAAAGTCCATATATCAATATGGTAATTGTTGTGGGTCAGGATAAACCCCGATTAGGTGCACTGATTGTACCAGATTTTGAATCCCTTCAGGAGTATGCCAATACCAGGCACCTTGTTTATCAGGATAAACAAGATCTTATTAGCAGAAAAGAAATTTTATCACTCTTTCAACAGGAACAAAAGAGGTTGGTATCTAAGGAGAATGGCTTCCAACCTTTTGAGACGGTCATGGGTATAGCGTTGTTACTAGATGAATTTTCTCAAGAAAAAGATGAGGTGACCGAAAGCCTTAAATTAAAAAGATTTATAGTTCATGAAAAATACGCTAAAGAAATTGACCGGATATGTGAAAAATAGTCTATAAATTAATTTAATTATATTTAATCAGGCAAGACGAACTTTTGATAGGGATAAATTAAATCAGGATTAGCAATCTGGTCCTGATTAGCGCTAAATATCTTAACCCAGGCAATACCTTCTTTATATTTACTCCTGGCAATGTTCCAGAGATTGTCTCCGCTTTTTACTTCATAGTATTTGGACCTGTCTTTTTCTTCCAATAACCCAATTTTATGCACCAATTCTACAATTTCTGCTTCTAAACTACTAATCTGGGCATATAATTGACTAATGCCAGTTTGAGATTCATCCCTTTCTTCTACCAGGGTACGAATGGTATCCATTAAATTCTGCTGATCCTGAAAACTAATGTCTTCCTGTTTTTTTAATCTTGACCTGATTTCGGCAATAGTTCTTTCATAATTTTCTATCTTTTCAGTATATTGCTCAATCTGGGAAGCTAGTAGTAAAATTTGGTCTTCCCTCTCCCTGATATGCTTTAGGCTTTGTTGTTGTAATTCTATTTGTGCAGCAATTTCCTCCCTAAAAAGACTACTATCAATTCTTACTAATTCAACCTCTTTCTTATAATCTTCCAGCCGCTCTTGTAAGTAAGATAACAATTGCCTATTCTCTTTATTCTGCTTATCCCATATCTCTTGTTTATCAGCCAGCGTTTTTTCCAAAACTTCTTTTTCTTTTTGCATTTTTATTAATTGTTCATTCCGTAGCGCATCACCCTTTTCTTTAGCATTAACCAGTTCTTTTTGTAATTCTTCAATTTGCTCCTGGTATAAGGTTAACCGTTCAGCTATTTCTTTATATTCTTGTTGAAACAGAAGCAGATCGGAATTTTTTTTTGCAATATCTTGTTCCAATTGCTCTTTATTAAACTGCAGCTGGCTTATCTGTTGAACATATTTTTCATCATCCGATTTTAGAGCTAATTGCTCTTGTAAAAGATGTACCGACCCTTCAAACTGCACTAAATCCTGTTCCAGTTCCTTACGTTTTAATTGCTCTGATTCTAAATATTTTTCAATATTCAATAACTTATCACTTATTAACTTGCTTTCTGACTCATATTTTTGAATTTCTTTTTGCAGAGAGGCGATGATTCTCCTACTTTCTTCCTCTTTTACTA
>JAKPKS010000139.1 GCA_029553585.1 Candidatus Atribacteria bacterium
AGACCATTTTAAATCAAGGGCGGATTGAGTTGCTGTTGAAATAGGTTTATCTAAATCAGCCACATTATCAACATTATCTAAACCAATATCGCTTTTGTTTAAAACTACAACCCCCTGCTGTCCATTGACCGATACAACCGCATTAGAGTTAATTGATTTCTCCCAGATGGTGCCATTATATACTACCCAGTCGCCCTCTGCGAAAGTAATATCACCAGAGCCTAAGTCTTGCGTTCCTGCGACAGATGTTAAATAAATATCTCCTACATCGCCCGTGCCGTCAGCCAGACTTGGAATGTTAGTTGTAGCGTTCCAAGTTCCTTTGAATTCCATTACAGTTGACGGAAGTTGCCCTGCTGGTATTTTTCCGCCATTATCCAAAGTCGCTACTCCGCTATTAGCACCTTTTTCGCTTGCCTGAATATAAGTTTTTAAGTCTGAGATTTGGCTTTCTGTTATGCTTATCCCTGTGCTTTTATCCCAAGCTGTGAATACTGGGTCTGTTTCGCTTTGCAAGGCTGTTGCGATTAAACTATGGTCAAAGGAACTAAGATGTCCTGACAGGGCATTTGAAGCCGAGTTGATAGGGTCGTAAAGTCCTGCGTGGTCGCCCCAACCATAGGCGGTATTCCAATTTTCTATTTGAGTAGCATTTGTAAATTTATTGGTTGTAGCAGCATCATCTAAGTCGTCAGGGTCCAAAGTTTTCCATTCATTATCAAAATCTACATTAGAAGCTTTGGCCAAAACTTGTCCAGTAGTTCCTCCCGTAATAGCACCGTTTCCCTTTAAAGATAATAACTGCCAGTAAGTTGTGTCAGTCGGCAGGTTGCCAGTTGACTCTTGAATTGCAACATAAGAAGAACCAAGATAAGAAACGCTTTCCCCAGTGTTATATGTAACATCAGCAGCATAAACACCTTTAGGCGTTATTCCTCCTGTGAAGTTAAGATGAACTGGGTTGTCAATTAGTTTTACTATTTCCATATTATAATATTGTTACACCAGTAAATATTCCATCTGTATAAATTAGTGTTTCTGTAGCCACCGTTGCTCCTGCTAACTTATAGACGATAGAAGTTAGAACGCCATCGGTATAGACGAGTTCTTTAGTATCGTGCTTAGGGATGTTTAGACCTGCTATTGACTGAATAGTTTCTTCGGTGGCTGGGTTAATTCTATTTCCCGATATATCTACCGCATATTCTGAACTTGCGTTTACTACCTGAACGTTTAATCCCTTCAAAATCTTTTTAATCTGTTCTTCCGATAACTTAACCTTAACTTGGTCGTCTTCGGTTAGATTTTGAGGAAAGTCTTTTTCTAAAATTGACGTCCTTAATTCATCTAATTTCTTAATAATATTTTCAGCTTTTTCGTTATCGTTCAATCCTATTAAAATCTGATTAAGTTGGTCATTATAATCATTTATTTCTGGTATACTTTCAGCTAATCGTTGTATGGCTTCGGTTATACTATTTTTAATTTCGTCTAGTTTTCTGTCTTTTTCTTGATTATTTACCTCTTTTTGTGCGTCCTTCTTACTATTAATAGCGTATTGCTCAATAATCAGTCTAATTCTATCAATAGAGCCGATAATATCGTTTTTAATATCGTCTATATCAATGGTTGATAAGTTATTAATTTGTTCTAGCAAGGCAGTATTTGTTTCTTTTGTTTTTTTCAAAACGTTTTTAACGCTAGAAATTTCATTAACAATTTCAAGGGTTGGATTTTTTTCAATTCTTGCTAGTTGTTTTAATTTTTTAAGTTGTTCGGGGGTTAAGTTCACCATATATTTTTGTTATTCGAAATTTTCGCTAGTAGTTGTTATTACTGGCGGAGCATTATCTTCCCATCGTCTAGCATAATACTCCTTTATAGCTTCTAATTTTTCTTTATATTTTTCTTTATAAAGCAATAAAGATGAATTAGTTGGCTGTTTAATGGATAACCACTTAATAGCCATACCTAGCGGATATAATTCGTGAAAAGGTGAAGCAATTCCAGGACTTTTAGTTGTATCTGAGGGTGAAAAAGAAACACCAGCCCTATCAAAAAATACTTTTAAGCCACCAGTTAAATCATAAGACGGAGTGGGATAAAGCTGAATTGTATCGTTAAAAACAAAATAATGAGTAGGACAACCAAGCCTTGTTTCTAGCTCACCAATTGATGTTGCTGTTTTTTCTCTGGTAAATGGTTTAAGTTTAGTCCAACCGCCATTTTCATTTTTAATCTCAACCCTTTTAATGGTTAAAATATCTGGCGGGATAGTATATTTTGCCCGTCCAGAAACAATATCAGTTGTTGCTTGCGGTAAGTCAGCCTGATTACTATCGTCCCATTGCCAACTTCCAGCTGACGACCAAATAACTGACCAAATATCATCTGAAACCTCATTAGCATAAGCAGTAAACTTTTTTAACATTGTTGAATTACCCGAAATATAACCATCGCCTAAATCGGTGTAGTCTTCAGCTAATTGTATTATTCCGTTTTTATTGGTTGTGTCGTTGTATTGCATATAATTTTATCTAATAAATCTTCATAAAGTTGATAATGGTCTTTCATCTGCCAATTTTTCTTAATATCTTCGTAGGCATTTTCACCAATTTTTTTCCTTAAATTTTTATTTTCTATTAAAAGTGTAAGATATTTAATCCAGTCATCTGTTGTTCTGGCTAAAAAGCCAGTTTTTCCTTGCTGAATTGTTTTAATTCCTAAAATATCTTTATAATAAGGATAAACTCTACTAGCAATTGTTGGTATTTTATAGGCTGAATACTCCATCCACTTAATATGGCTCTTGTTTCTGTTAAACTCATCATTTATTAAAGGACAAATTCCAATATCCCATTCTGTTTCCGATAATTTTTTAGGATATTCTATCCAGCTAGGTGTTCCGCCAATAATTAATATCCGTTTAGATATTTTTTCAGGAAAATCACCAAATAAATCCTTAACTTGATAAGCCTCAATTCCACCCATAAAATCAATCCAAACATTATTATACTTTTTCATTATTTCCTTAATGGCGGGCATCACTAATTTTAAGTCTGAAAGATGTGTAGTTGAACCTTGCCAGCCAATTCTAACAATTTTCTCATTTTGATTGCCCCTATAAGGATAATTAAATTCATCTAAATCGTTAAAGTTTGGTAATACGGTTATCGGTTTATCTATGTTATAAATCTCTTTAAAATACTTCTGATGATAATCAGCCAGCGGTTGTGTTGAAACTATTAAATGGTCAGCCAGAGATAAATAAGAGGATAAAATAGCTTTCTTTTGACTTCCAGGATAATACCATTTATATCCTGGTTGGTCTTCTCTAACTTCAAAATAATTATCATCTAAATCAACAATTAATTTTCGCTTATAATAATCCCTGTAAAACAATAACTGAGCGCAAGCCTGCGGGTTGTCTACTGCTTTTGTAAGCACGATATCGTTATCTCTCATTATGTTTTTTAGGGTATCTTCTGGTTTCTTATAAAGGGTTTGAATTTCCTTGCCAATAACCTTAATATTATATTTTTTAATATACTTTGCTGGGTTAACAAGCCTATAATAGCCAACACCGCTA
>JAKPKS010000167.1 GCA_029553585.1 Candidatus Atribacteria bacterium
GGCTATCATGGGTACCAGAGCAGGGGATCATGATGCTGCTTTAGACTTTTATGTAATGCAAAAAGAAGGCTATACACCTCAGGAGATTGATAATATTTTGAATAAAAAAAGTGGATTATTGGGAATTACTGGAAAATATATTGACAGAAGGGATGTTCTTAATGCCGCTGAAAAAGGGGAAGAAAGAGCCAATTTAGCTATAGAAATGGAAGTCTATAGATTGAAAAAATATATTGGTGCCTATGCCGCTGTTTTGGGCCGGCTGGATGCTCTTATTTTTACGGCAGGTGTAGGGGAAATGAGTGATATAATTCGAGCTAAAGTACTGGATGGGCTTGATATTATAGGAATTAGATATGATTCTGAAAAGAATAGATTAGCTAAAACGCGCAATAAAGAATCTGATATCTCATCACCAGATTCCCCGGTAAAGGTGCTGGTAATTCCCACTGATGAAGAGCTGGTCTTTGTGGAGGATGTGGTAGCACTTATTGAAGGTACCTATGATATTCATACTAATTTCAAATATAGTTTTCAGAAAAAAGAATACAAGAATTTGATGAGAGAAAAAGAATTCTGCAAAGAGCAGCAGAAGAAATCTTAAAAACGATTTAGCAACAATAACGGGTAGCACAGTAGACTTGAAGATAAATGATTATAAATAATATCAATAATAAAAAACATTTCCATTTAATGAAAGAAAAGAGAGGGTGAACCAATATGAAAGCAATCCTCCTTTGTGCCGGGAAGGGTACTCGTTTAAAACCATTGACCCATACCAGCGCCAAACACTTGATTCCTCTGGCTAACAAGCCTGCTTTAGAATATGGTATTGAAAAGATCATAGAATGCGGGATTGAAGAAATTGGACTGATCATTGGAGAAGAAACCGGGGAGGATATAAGACAGGCTATAGGTGATGGACAGAGATGGGGTATTAAGATAAGCTATATTCTGCAATCAAAGCCGCTCGGCCTGGCTCATGCCGTAACAACTGCCCGGGATTTTCTACAGGATGATGCTTTTTTAATGTTTTTGGGTGATAATTTATTGAAAAACAGCATCTTACCTTATCGTCAGAAATTCGAAAAAGGTAAAACAAAGGCCTTTGTATTACTAACACCTGTAGAGAACCCTGAACAATTTGGAGTGGTTGAACTGAAAGGGGATAAAATTGTTCGCATGGTAGAAAAACCTAAAGTGCCCATCTCTGATTTGGCTTTAATTGGTGTTTATTTTTTTGATAAGATCATACATAAGGCTATTGAAAATATTAAGCCTTCTGCCCGGGGTGAATTAGAAATAACTGATGCCATTCAATGGCTTCTTAATAACCATTACGATGTTGCTGCTGAGATAATTGAGGGCTGGTGGAAAGATACCGGAAAACCAGATGACATTCTGGAGGCTAATAGACTGGTACTGGAAGATATTCAACGAGACCTGGGAGAAACAAAGATTGAACAAAAATCCAGAATCTTAGGAAGAGTCAATTTAGCCCCTGGTGTTGAGATTATTAATTCAACCATATTGGGGCCGGTAGTGATAGGCGAAAAGGTTAAAATAGTTAATTCCTATGTAGGACCTTTTACTTCCCTATCTGACAGGGTGGAAATTGAAAATAGCGAGATTGAATATAGTGTGGTTATGGCCAATACTCATATCAAGGATGTCAAATACCGTATGCAAAATTGCCTTATTGGCAAAGATGTTCATATCTATCGTTCAGCAGGCTTGCCATTGGTATATGAATTTATCTTAGCAGATGATAGTAATATACGTTTAATGTAAGATAAGAGAAAGACAAGTCAGTTTAATTTATTGAGACATAGAAAAGATAATAAACCTATATGGATTTCTGGTGATAGTCTTAGTTTAAAAGGAAAGGCCTATCCGTCCATAAAAACGGGCTGGTAGGGGTTCACTAATTGCTTTACCAATTCCCAGAGATAATAGCAAGGGTTCTGTATATCTTAGTTTTAAAGTAAATACAATCTCTCCACCCATGGAAATCTTAATATCCTCAAAAGAGGGCAACAATGTCTCATTCCAGACCTGTCCAGCCTCTAAAAACAGTGTTCCTGAAACTTGTTCTAAAAAGACAGATACCGCATGGAAACCAATTTTACGTTCTGGTTTTTTTAGCGGAAAGCGATACTCCAATGAGCCAAGCAAAAGATTATTACCTGCAAAAGAGGAAGAGGGGAACCCTCTTAAAGAAAAATTTTTGGTATTTACTGAGCTAAGGTTTTGAGCCGAAATACTTCCACCTAAACTGAATTGTCTTTCTTCATTTTCCTGGTTGGAAAGATGGCCAGCTACCAGCCGTAAAGCTACAACCTGGTGGGAATGAGGCAGTGAGAAATATTTACGGCTATCAAAGAGGAATTTGTGAAAGGTAGTCTCAGAATCTGGGAATGGTAATCCATATTGATAGCTGAGAGAATAAGAATTACCTAATTCGGGACTGGAAGACCATTGATATTTTTCGGTATCATTGTAAGCATATCTTAACAACAAAGAATTAATCAGGGTAGAGTCTTTTAGTGGAAGCTCAGCCTGTGGCTCCTGGTTTGCCCATAAATATTCACTCTGTACCCCTATAGAAAAATTTCTGGAGAAAAGGCGGCCAGAATCTCCCTGAGAAGTATAACCACTATCATTAAATCTTAAGGTTAATTGGAACTCGGTGTAAGAAGAGGTTTCGCCCTCCCATGATAATGATAAAGATGGTTCATTAATATAGCTATAAAGCTGGCAGCTATAAAATAAGGAATCATAAAAAGGGCTATAAGCAATAGTAGCCGGGATCTGGTAAAATTCCAGATAGTCCTGAGCCTGAGCGGAAAGACCCAGGTAAAGGTTATTTTCAATGATACCGAAATAAGGAACCCAGTAAGTGGGAAGAATGCTATTCCTGGGTGAGTATTTTTTTAAGGTATAGCCGGGGTCGTATCTGGAAGTGATTTTAGCTAATTTTGAGCGGGTATTTTCTTCATTATTCATAGGCTGCATTTCAGGAAAATAGACCTTATCATTTTTTAGAGCCGGGAGAATGATAGAGGGGGTTATCTCAGGTTTTTCCACTGATTCCCAGAGCAAATCATCGCTTTTTACCAAATGCAATTCATAGCCAGAAGAATGGTATTGTATATAAGCCAGGTCTTTGCTATCTGGAGCGATAGCAGGTTCAAAGGCACCGGTAACTACATTGGTTAACTGGAAGAGTTTTTCATCTGCTAAAGAATAAGCATAAATATTATATATACCACTGCGGTCAGAACAAAAATAAAGGTATTTACCATCACCTGACCAGCAAGGGTTAATATCTGTATATCGATCAATTGCAATTGGTCTGATAGATTGTATGGTAAAGTAATTATCAAAGGTAATTATATAAATATCCTGGTATCCTTTGTGCCACAAAGAAAGAGCAAGCTGGTTACCCCGGGGCGACCAGACCGGTTGAGAGATTTGAGTTCCATCGTTAAAATCGGTTAGATAAATAAGATCAGAAGAGGTAATTATTTCTGGCTGATCGAATTTTCCGTCCAGTAAAGGGGTTTTTAGAGAAAATAAGACCAGGTTATTGGTGCCAGCCTGATTGATAATGGCAGCTGCTCTGCCTGCGGCAGGGTCAGGATACCAGGACGGGTCTTTGATCCTCAACTTTTCGGTAAGCTGGAATTGCTTACCACTATTTAAATGATACAAGAATAGGTCCTGGTAGGAATAATACTGGTCATACTGGACCAGCTTGCTATAAAGAAGGTATTGGGAGTCTGGTGAAAAAGAGTAAGAGGTACCAAGTCCCGCTGTCCGTTTTACAACAACACTTTCTTTTTGAGAGTTCAGGTTATATTTACGAATAGTGGGATAAAGATGTGGAGTAAAAACTTTATAAACCAGAAAGGTATTCTGAAGGGTATTATCTACTATCCAGGAAGGTTTCTCAACCCAGTATCGATGGTTGGTAATTTGCTGTGATTCTGTAATTTTATGAGCAGAAATAATTTGTTCAATTTGTTGGTTAAAGTAATGCTCTTTTTCCTCCTGCCATTGCTGATATAGTTCTTCCTGAGTGATGCCTAATATCTTTTTTAAAGCCCAATCCATCCCTGATAGGGGAAATGAGGAAAACTGTTCACTGATAGCAATTAATTTTTCTTCTCCATAGTGGCTGGCAATATAATGAACCAGTGATTGCCCATAAATATAGGGTATATTCCCTCCTGGCCAGGAGACCAGGTAACTTCCCTCTAACAGTGCGGGGTTTTTTATACTGTTTTCCATAAAATCAGTTCTGAGGTACATCTCATATCTGTTATCTGTGAGGCGGCCACCGGTATTCAGTCTACTCTCATTATAAATAGCCAATCCTTCAATAGACCAGAGAGGCTGTAAAGCATTGGGGGTTATAATCTGACCTAAAAAAAAGTGCAGAAATGTGGTTATTTTATCAGTCATATCAAAATGAGCCAAGTGCGTATATTCATGTGCTAACAAGATTCTGAGCCAGCTTTCAAACTTTGTATCAAAAATTTCCGGTCCGGGTACAGTCAGATTCACTCTGATGAGACGATGAGGCATGGTAGTGGCAAAACCATAGGCAGAATCACTGAAATCTTCCAAAATAATGGTAAATCTCTTATTTTTGTGGAAAGGTTCTCCAAACTGCGGGGTTATCTGGGAATATACCTCATCAGCTAAGTTAGCAATATGAAGGGCAATATGATCATAGGTTGTATCATAATCAATTAAAATACCTGCTGGAAAGATTACTGAACAATACCTGCCATCCAACACTGTCCAGTCAAGTGATGTGTCATAATTTTTACTGTGAGCAACATTTGGTGAAAAATTATTAAAAACCAGGCCTGATAGCGCATAGAATAGTAGCAGGGAGAAGAAGAAAACAAGGAATAAAAAAACCTTCTTTTTAAAGAATCTTTTAAAATTTCCCATTATTACCTCAAAATTTTATACTTATCCATTATATCTTTTTTTTAAAACTGTTACAATAAAGTAGTTATAAAGCAAGTTTTAGATATCTTTAAGTACCCCAGTAAATTTTACACTAACGTAATATTTCAGTAATTATATTATTCAGATAAAATAAAAAAAGTTACTAAACAGAATGGAGTCAATGGTAGTTAGATGGTAAAAAAAGAAAAAATAAAAAAGAAAAAAATTACATCAAAAAAGAAATGGTTTGACCTTATTTTTTATACGGTCAGTGCCATTATTATTGTGATATTGCTGTTTATTGGTTTGAGACAGAGGGGCCTTTTGCCATTGTGGATAGATAATCAGCCTTCTGCTCAGGTAGGCAGACTTACAGAAGAGGTTAGAGCCAGGCGGCAAAATTTTAATATTATCAATGCCCATGAACATGTGCAAAATGAAGAATGCCTGCCGCTTTTGAGAAAAGCTATGGGGGATTGTCAGGTTCAGAAAATGGTAATGCTGGGGACCCCTGATTTTACCTTTTTCCTTAAAACTGAATACGGTTTTACCGGATATGAAAAGAACAACGATTTTATCGTCAAACTAAGCCAGGATTACCCTAATGAATTCGCTGCCCTGGCGACCTTAGACCCCCTGGATGATCATAAGACTGAAAAATTAAGAAAGTATAAAGAAGAAGGGATAGCTGGTGTTAAGCTCTATAATGGTCATGGCACCTTTTATGATTTATTCTTTAAAATGTCTTTGATTGATGCAGGAATGATGGAAATATATGCATTTTGTGAACAGGAACAACTACCCATACTTTATCATATCAATGCAGGACGTTTTTTGACTGATTTTGAACATATTTTACAGGAATTTCCCAATTTAATTATTATAGCTCCTCATTTTATGATGTCTACCAGCAATCTGAACCGTTTAGACCGTTTTATGAGAGAATACCCCCAACTATATCTAGACATCAGTTTCGGCCATCCCGACTTTTTAGTAGCTGGTTTTGACCGAATTTCTAATTTCCATAAGGATTTTCGTGATTTTGTAATAAAATACCGGGACAGAATAACCTATGGTACCGACTTAGTAGTAACTACCTACCTGGCAAAAAGCAGGGCTTATATTGATGATGTACAGTTAGCTTATATGGATTTATTGGAGAAAGAAGAGTTTAAATTACCACCTAGTATATATAATATGATGTCTCGAGGAGCTGCTAAAAATATAGATATCAACAGGATTTACCATGGCTTAAATTTAGATGAAGAGACTTTAAAAATGATTTATCATGACAATGCAGAGAAGCTATTCTTTAAAGGATAATTCTTAAAAATATTACTTAAAATAATTTCATCAGCAGTACAAAATCATAGAGATTTGATGGTATAATTTAAACCATAATATAGTTAATTTAGTTTTAGATAAAAGAATTTCAGAAGGAAAAAGGAGAAACAGCCCGCCTTGGTCTTTTTTTTAACGGCTTTAGTGGCTTTTTTTATTTCCTATATTATAACCCCATTTATTGCCAGATTAGCAAAAAAACAGGAGCTGGTGGATAAACCCGGCTATCGCAAAATACATAATGATGCAATCCCTAATCTGGGGGGTATAGTAATCTTTTTTGGGTTTTTGGTTAGTATTTTTTTGTTTGTATTACTTAGTAGGCAAGTACAGGCCTTAATTGCCGGCTGTATTATCATTTTATTATTGGGAATAATAGATGATATTGCCGACTTAAAACCCCTCCGGAAATTCACCATTCAGATGATACCAGCCCTACTATTCCTGGTTTATCATCATGAGACAATTAATCAATTTATAGTACAGAAACTCGCTTTTTTAAATATGGCAGGGTATCTTCTTTACCCAATATTGTTATTATGGATGGTCGGTATTACCAATTCTATTAATCTTATCGATGGTTTGGATGGGTTGGCTTCGGGAATATCTATAATCTCCTTGATTACATTTCTAATAATTGGATTTTCAGTCAATAAGGAATATATGCCTTATAATTTATTAAATGCTGCACTATTAGGAAGTATGGTAGCTTTGTTCCGCTATAACTTCTATCCAGCTCAGATATTTTTAGGAGATTCGGGCAGCACGTTTTCTGGATTTTTGTTATCTGCTACTACGATTTTATTGGTAATATGGTCTGGAAAATTATTATTCCTAACAGTTCCGGTCCTAGTTTTAGCACTACCCATAACAGATACTCTTTTTGCTATCTGGCGCAGATACCGAAGTCATAAATCAATTTTTCAGGCAGATCAGGGACATTTACACCATCGTCTACTGAATCGTGGTATTAATCACCGTAATGTCGTTTTAATCTTATTGTCTATCAGTGGGGTTTTTAGTTTGCTGGCGTTAGGTATAGCTGTAGTGCTTTTAAAACACTGATTAATATTATAAATAGCATTTTTATAAAATAAGGAAAAAACAATGGAGCGGAAAAAAAAGGAAAAGGTGCTGGTTACCGGAGGAGCTGGATTTATTGGATCACATATCGTGGATCTCTTAATTCAGCAGGGGTATGAGCTGATAATTATTGATGATCTATCCTCAGGAAAAAAGGAAAATATTAATCCCCAAGCCCGATTTTACCAGATAAACATCAATGATTCTGCCTTACAGGAAGTTTTCAACATGGTAAAACCGGATTATGTTTGTCATCAAGCTGCTCAAATAAGCGTTTCATATTCAGTTGCTCATCCCAGGTCAGATGCACAGGTTAATATTGTAGGATTGTTAAGCTTGTTAGAGATTGCATTTAAAAATAAGGTAAAGGGTTTTGTCTTTGCCTCCAGTGGCGGTACTGTTTATGGAGAACAACAAACATTTCCAATTACCGAAAACAGCCCACTACACCCTGCTTCTCCTTATGGTATTTCCAAGATGACCTCTGAGTTTTATTTAAATTTTTTTTATCAAACCCACAGGTTGAACTATATTTCTCTACGCTACGGTAATGTTTTTGGGCCAAGACAGGATCCCTCGGGAGAAGCGGGGGTTGTTGCTATTTTTATTGGGAAAATGCTGAAAGGAGAGACTCCCACCATCAATGGAGATGGTGAATATATCAGGGATTATGTTTATGTAAAAGATGTTGCCCGGGCTTGTTTACTCAGTATAAAAAATATGGTAGAATTAGCAGAGTTAAAAAAAATAAAAAGGTTGAATCAAGCTTTTCAGGCTGTCAATATTGGGACCGGTAGGGGAGTATCGGTAAATCAACTATATTCCTATTTGCAGGATATACTCGGATTTCCCCAAGAGGCACATTACGGTCCTCCTCGTGTCGGTGATTTAAGGAAAAATATCCTGGATAGCCATCTGGCAGAACAAGTTCTGGGATGGAAAGCGCAGTATGGTTTGGCAGAGGGGTTACGGGAAACGGCACAATGGTTAAAGCAAATAGAACAGCTTAATTAGAACTGAGTATTTTAATTAAATTTTCCAGTAAAAAAACATTCTATCTCTATTCTTTATTTAAAATATTGGGGAGGGGCTTTTGGCTGAGTGGATTAATTCTCTTATTAAAATAATAAGCATCATGTTTGCTGGCCTTTTAATGATATTTTTAGGAAAGTATAATCAGAAGAGTAAAATTGCTCCCTGGTTAAAACTTTTTTGTCAGGTTGTTATTGTTTCTATAGCTATCACAGCTGGTGTAAGAATAGAATTCTTAAGAAACTATTCCGGTGGTTACTGGTACCTTAGTTACCTCTCCATACCAGTCACTGTTATCTGGTTGCTCACTATCACCAACTCTATTGGACAAACTGATGAGTCAGGTGATACCACTCCAATAACTGTTCTTATTGCCGCCCTGACTTTTTTTATTGTTTCTGTTTTTCAGAGACAGGGCCTCTTGATTGCCGAAGTTTTATCTTTATTTTTGATTGTTTTTTCTTCAATAATTATTTTTGAAAAGAAAAAAAGTAAAGCTGATCGAAACAATTATTTTTCTATTTATTATATGTTTTTTGGATATTTACTGGCTGTTATTGCCATTGTGGGAGTATTAAAGAGTACTGCTGCTTTAACTCTATTGACACCACTTTTAATTCTGGGATTTCCCATTATAGATACTTCCTATTCTTTTATTGCCAACTACTTAAGGGATGATTATTTAGGAAATGTGAATGAAAGTAAATTAAAACAACAATTGATGGAACATGGCTTTTCCTGGAAAGGTGCCAATCTGATTATTGTTTCAGCCTGTTTTTATTTAAGTTTTGTGGCGATAATTATATCTATTAAAGAGAATATATATTTATTTACCACAATGATTGGGGTGGGATATCTTGCCTATTACTGGTTGAGGCAAAGGATCTTAAAGGGAGAGGCCATCATAAATTATAACCAGTTTAAAGAAAAACTGGAATTGTTTGGAGTGCCAATTGATCGCCTTAATTTACAGCAAGCCTTGGAACGAATTGATTATTTTGTCAGGGGAGAAAGAGCTCGCCTGGTAATAACGCCTGATACTCTGGCCGTTATGAGAGCCCGGACAGACCGACAATATTTAGAGATAACCAAACAAGCCGATTTAGTAACTCCTGATGGGGCTGGTTTATTATGGGCTGCTGCTTTCCTGGAGAAACCGCTCCCGGAACGTATCACCGGAATTGATTTGATTAATCACATCTGTGAGCTGGCAGTCAAAAAAGGTTACCGATTATATCTGTTAGGAGCAGAAGAAAAAGTTATTAAAAAGGCTGTTCAGAATTTAAAAGAAAAATACCCTGGCCTTCAAATTGTGGGCTACCACCATGGTTATTTTGATGATAATGATGATTCAGAAGCCCCTGAAGGATTAAGAATAAATGATATTATCAATGATATAACAGAAAAAAAACCTGATTTTTTGCTGGTCGGAATGGGCGTTCCTAAACAGGAAATATGGATATCCAATTATAAAGATAGATTAGGTGTTCCCGTCTGCATAGGCATTGGGGGAAGTTTTGATGTTCTTTCTGGTAAAATACCACGAGCTCCTTTATGGATGCAAAGCCATGGAATGGAATGGGTCTTCCGTATAATTAAAGAACCAAAAAGAATTATTCGAATGATCCAACTACCTTCTTTCATCTGGCTCGTTTTTTTAGGTAAAATTGATCTATTATTTCGTGTTGAGAAATAAATTATTTTACAGCCGAAAAATATTCGAAATTAAATACAATACAAACCCAGAATTTTATTGAAAAAGTTTATAGATCACCTTATTCCAAAAACTAAAAATAAATAAGGCCTAATTAGTAATTGAAATACCCAATTTCCCACCTTTACATAGCAAAAATTAAAAATTATCTACAGGCAATACTTGTTATACTGTTATTAGATATGGTTTGCTTAATTAGAAGGATTTAATCAGGCACTCACCTATCCGGGAAAGATAGTAGGTAGTTTAACATTTGCTGGTTTTAAAATATTCTCTCCGTATTTTACTCAGATTACCGGACAAGACTATAAAGATTAGCCATTAATTATATTAAATAATTAGAATAAATAATCCTGGTTTATAAGTTGGTATTAAAAATGAAAATATGGATAAAGTTTGGAATAATAATTATTACCTTGGCTTTAGAGCTTTTGTTTGCCAATATAGTGACTTTTGATGCCATAAAACCAGATTTAGTGCTAATAATAGTTATTTGTCTATCCTTTATGTATGGTTCTGAAGATGGAATTATTATTGGTTTTGCCGGAGGGTTACTAAAAGATATTTTTTCAATCAATTTACTGGGCACCAATGCATTGGTAAAGACCATAATTGGATATATATCGGGAACAATCAGAGAAAGAATTTTCCAGCAATATCTATTATGGATAGTGGCCTTAGCAACCTTCTTTTTTACTATCCTAAATAACACTTTTGTTTATTATCTATTAGGTTTGTTCCACACTAATTATGATTTTATGGAAATTTTAAAAAGATATCTATTAACACAGGCGCTGGTCAATAGTGTATTATCCCCATTTATTTTTATTGGTATTAGAAAGTTATTATCTTATGCGGAACGTTGGAGTTAGATCATAAGTTATGTTTAGCCAAAAAAACAAGAAAAAAAGCAAAGAAATAATCAAAAAAAGGTTAAATGATTTTTTTATTTTAATAACCCTTTGTTTCGTCATTATATTATTAAATCTCTGGTATTTACAGATAATCAGGGGAAAAGAGTTTGAACAAAGAGCTATTAATAATTGTATCAGAGCTTTGGTGGAAGAGGCTCCCAGAGGAGAAATATATGACCAGCAGGGCAATATACTGGTTACTAACCGGCCAGCTGTAAATTTTTCGGTAATACCGGCTGAAATAAGTAATTATCAAACTCTGACCGATGACCTTAGTTCAATTATTCCCATCGATTCCGCCAGCTTTCTTAGCAAACTAAAGAATCTTAAACAAAATCCCTTTCAGGCACTTACCATAAAAAGAGATTTGGAAAAAGATAAGATAGTAGCTATTGAAGAACAGAAATATAAATTTAAAGGTACCCTCTTAACAGTGCAGCCAGAAAGGAAATATCTTTATCATAATTTTGCTGCACATCTTCTGGGCTATGTTAATGAAGTTAGTGAAGAAGAACTGAAGTCTACCACTTTTGATAATTTAATCGGTGGTGATATGGTTGGAAAATCAGGGCTGGAACGTTATTATGATTCTTTTTTGAGAGGTGAAAAAGGGAGAAAAGAGGTAGAAATAGATGCCCTTGGCCGGGAAGTTACTATCCTTAAATCACAGAAGCCAGTAGCCGGAAACGATATTTATTTAACACTAAATAGTGAGCTACAAAGGTTTATTGAAGAGCAGATGAACGGGAAAAAGGGTGCCATAATCCTGAGCGAGCCACATACTGGTAAGATATTAGCTATGGTTAGCTATCCAGATTATGACCCCAATATATTTACCCAGCAGATTACCTTAAAACAGTGGCAGGAAATTGCCCAAAATAAAGATAATATTTTATGCAATCGCACTATCCAAAGCGTTTATCCACCCGGTTCTGTTTTTAAGCTTGTAACTGCCATTGCGGCCCTGGAGGAAGGAATCATAGATATAAATAGTAGCGTTTACTGTCCAGGGTATTACAAGGTTGGAGATGTAACATTCAGATGCTGGAAGGAAACCGGGCATGGAAGTAGAGCTATAGTTGATGCTATTGCAAATTCCTGCAATGTATTTTTCTATACTATGGGGCATAGGTTGGGAATTGATAGATTAAGCCATTATGCAAAATTGATGGGGTTTGGTGAAAGTACAGGAATTAGTTTACCAGCAGAGCAGGTAGGGTTAGTGCCTTCCCAGGAATGGAAAAGGAAAACCTTTAATCAGTCCTGGTATCCTGGAGATTCTGTTAACATGTCTATCGGACAAGGGTTTTTACTGGTTACACCTCTACAAGTTCATAATATGCTCTGCTTAATTGTTAATGATGGATGTTATTATAAGCCCTACTATGTGGAGAGGATTGTTTCTCCCTCAGGAGAAATAATGGAACAATTTGAACCGGAAATAGTAAAAGAGATAGACGTGGCTAAAGATACCTTCAGAATTATTAAAGAAGGTATGAGAAGGGTAGTGGAAAGTGGAACTGGCTATTTAGCAAATATTGAAGAAATGAAAATTGCTGGTAAAACCGGTACGGCTCAAAATCCACAAGGGGAAAATCATGCTTGGTTTATTGGATTTGCCCCTTTTGAACATCCTGAAGTTTGTATAACCGTATTTATTGAACATGGGGGAGACGGAAGTGCTACCGCGGCTCCAATTGCTGGCAATATTATACGAAAATATTTTCAACTTAAATATTTGCAAATAGTGAAAGGTTGAAATTATTTAAACAGATCAAATGAGGTTATAATGTCAAATAATATAAATTCGTCGCGGTTGATATCAGGTAAGTCATTTTTTAATCGCTATTTTCGTTTGGTAAAACATATTGATTATAGTATAGTTTTTTTAGCTTTAGGCCTCTGTATTTTAGGTCTGTTGATTATTTACAGCAGTACACATCAGGAAATTATGGCTGATGGAACCACACAATTTGCTAAAAGGCAATTAATTTCAATCCTGTCTAGCTTACTAATCTGTTTTTTGATAACTATGATTGACTACCATGAAGTTGCCAAAATAGCTATTCCTGGTTATATCCTGTCCATAATACTATTAATCTATGTAATTTATTTTGGAAAAGAAATCGGCGGAGCAAGGCGCTGGATTCAATTAGCGGGACGGGAGTTTCAACCTGCAGAGTTTGCCAAAATTGCCCTGATTATCTTTTTATCAGATTTTTTAAGCCGACAAAAGGATAAGTTACCCGATTTGGTATATTTTTCTCTACCACTACTGTTTGCCGGAATTTTAATGTTATTAAGCTATAAACAACCTGATTTAGGTACCGCTATAGTCTTTTTTGCCATAACCTTGCTCATAGTTTTTATTGCGGGAATCAGATGGCAGTATATCATAATAGTTTTTTTAACAATTTTATCTTTATTTCCTATTACCTGGTCCTTACTTAAGGATTACCAAAGAAATAGACTGATACTTTTTTTAAATCCCGAAAGGGATCCTCTGGGTGCCGGTTACAATATTATTCAATCAAAAGTTGCCATTGGCTCTGGTGGTTTTTTAGGTAAAGGATTATTTAGTGGAATTCAGAGTCAACTAAAATTTTTACCCTCCCAGCATACCGATTTTGTCTTTGCTGTTTTAGGGGAGGAGTTAGGATTTATTGGCGCTTTGCTACTATTAACATTCTTTATACTGCTCTTATGGAAAGGTATTAGAATTGCCCAGGAAGCACCAGATTTATTTGGTTCCTTTCTTGCTGCTGGCGTTACTTCTTTTCTGTTTGTTCAGATTTTTATTAATATTGGTATGTCTATGGGGCTGATGCCGGCAACAGGATTGCCCTTGCCTTTTATTAGCTATGGTGGGACCTTTATGGTTTCCAACTTTATTGGTATAGGTCTATTGCTAAATATTCATGTAAGAAGTATATTTGTTTAATTCTGTAAATTAAAGAGAGGTATTTATATAAATAGAGAGCAAGTAAAAAGAAAGTCAAATAAGGAAGCTATATATAGAATATTAGAAAAGGTAGAAAAACCGGGTCGTTATACGGGAAAAGAGTATAATGAGATCATTAAAAAAAACGATGAAAAACTGATTAAAATTGCACTGGTTTTTCCTGATTTATATGAAATAGGAATGAGTCATTTAGGGCTTAAAATTCTCTATGATATTATAAACAGAAGAGATGATTCGTGGGCAGAAAGGGTTTACGCTCCTGCAGCCGATCTGGAAAACTATTTACGAAATGAAGGAATTACTCTATTTTCTCTGGAAAGTTTCAGACCTTTAGATGAGTTTGATATTATCGGTTTTAGCCTGCAGTATGAATTGAGCTATACCAATGTTTTGAATATACTCAATTTGGGGAAAATACCTTTACGGGCTAGCGATAGAGACTCAGCCAGACCTTTAATAATTGCCGGAGGACCCACTGCTTTTAATCCAGAACCTTTAGCTGAATTTATAGATTTATTTGTGATAGGTGACGGGGAAGAAATTATTAATGAAATTATCGATGTTTACAAAGAATGGTCCACCAAAAAAGAAAGAAATGGTAAACAGAAACTTTTTAAAAAATTGCTGCAGATCAATACTGGCATTTATATCCCCAGTTTTTATCAGGTAGAATATCATATGAGCGGCAAGGTAAAATCATACCAGAAGACTGTACCAGAAGCCCCTTTAAGGATAAAAAAAGGAATTGTGAAAAACCTGGATCAAGCTCCTTTTCCCATTATGCCTATAGTGCCCAATATTGATATCATACATAATAGGATTACTTTAGAAATATTTCGGGGTTGTACCCGTGGCTGCCGATTTTGTCAGGCTGGTATTATCTATAGGCCGGTGAGAGAACGTTCAGTAGATTGCTTGCTAGAATTAGCGGAAAAGAGCATTCGACAGACCGGATATGAAGAAATCTCCCTCTCTTCCTTAAGTTCCAGTGATTATAGCCATATAGATGAGATAACAAAAATATTGGTAGACCGTTATCAAAAAAAGGGAGTTGGAATCTCTTTACCATCCTTAAGAATAGATAGCTTTTCCTTGTTTTTGGCTGAACAGACTCAGAGGGTAAGGAAAACAGGTTTAACTTTTGCACCCGAGGTAGGGTCTGAACGTATGAGCAAAATAATCAATAAAAACGTTAATGCCCAGGATTTATATAAGACTGTGCAAAATGCTCTAGAAATGGGCTGGAGGAGGATGAAGCTTTATTTTATGATAGGACTGCCTTGTGAAACCTGGGATGATATTGAAGATATTGTTAAGCTGATAAAAAAAGTAGAAATAATGGGGAGGGAAAGAGCAGGGAAAAAATTTTCGTTAAATATCAGCATCAATGCATTGGTGCCCAAGCCCCATACCCCATTTCAATGGGTTGCTCAGGAAAAAGAAGATCAGCTGTTAAAAAAGTTTAATCATATTGTTAAGGCTGTAAGAAGTAGAAATGTTTCCTGTCGTTTTCCTGATACCAGGCTACTCTTACTGGAGGCTGTTTTTTCCCGTGGCGATAGGCGATTAGGAGATGTAATAGAGGAGGCTTTTCGCAAGGGATGCAAATTTGATTCCTGGCAGGATTATTTTAATTTTGAGAGCTGGCAGGAATCTTTCCAAAAACATAATCTAACTATGTCTTTCTATGCCCACCGCGAAAGAGAAAAAGATGAAATTATGCCCTGGGATTTGATAGATTGTGGTGTGGAAAGGCAATATCTGTGGAGAGAATGGGAGAAAGCTTTACAGGGAATTAGTACCGATGATTGTCGTTTGATAAAATGTCAGGGCTGTGGTTTGGAAAGCGTATGTGCCGATACAGGGTTTTCAGGTAATGAAAAAATATAGAATTTCACCAGTGTAAATTGAAAGAAATGTGTATTTATGTCCTATCTATATCGCATAAAATACAAAAAGAATGGTTCTTTGAGGTTCATCTCTCATCTGGATCTAAACTCTTTATGGCGGAGGGTGCTATTACGGGCAGAGATACCGGTAGAATTGTCCGAGGGATTTAATCCCAGAATGAAGGTTTCCTTTGGTCCCGCTTTACCCCTTGGTCTGGAGGGATGGCAGGAAATAATGGAATTATCCCTAATTGAACCATTAATCAGTGAGGTATTAATAGATAAAATTAACAAGGCTGCCCCCTCTGGCTTTAAAGTAATAGAGGTAAAACCGATATTTTCACAAAAGGAAAAAATCTCTTTGGGTAAACTATTAAAGGGTTTTTCCTATTTAGTTTATTTGAGATTTCAGAACACTATCCTAAAAAGTAAGAAAAGAGCTATTCAGGATAGGATAGAACTATTTATTAATGATTTGTTGAAGCAAAAAGAAATTATAATAGCCGCAAAAACAAAAAAAGGGATAACAGAATTAGATTTACGTCCCTTTATTCAGGAAATAAATATTATATGCAGAAGCGATAGCCGGTTAATTATCCGTTTAATACTCAGTATGGAACAGGGGAGATCTCTAAATCCCCGTTTAATTATTGGCAAATTACTGACCGGTCTCGAGGAATCTGTTATTATAGAAAAAATAGTAAGGGAGAAATTCTTAATAGATTCTACTGCATAATTAAGAATTGTGTTATACAATAATTCTATGGAATCCCATAAGAAGTAATTTGTAAATAAAAATATTAATTGATTTAACAGGTTATACAACCAAGAACTAAGAGGAAGGTGGCTCCTGGATATGGAGTATAGAGCTAAACAAGTAATAATTGATAGCGGTTTGAGCGAAGAAAGGATTGCTATCTTAGAGAATAATAAATTAGTAGAGATCTACATTGAAAGATTGGAAGATAAAAAAATCATTGGCAATATTTATAAAGGAAGGGTTATGAATGTTTTGCCGGGAATAGAGGCTGCATTTATTGACATAGGTATCGATAGAAATGCCTTTTTACACTTAAATGATGTTCTGCAAGCCTTTGGCCGCAAGGATGGCAAGAACACTGATGTCAATAAATTAATTAAAGTAGGGCAGGAGATTGATGTGCAGGTAGTTAAGGAAGCCATTATACCTAAGGGAGCAAAGGTTACCACCAATATAAGTTTACCAGGTCGCTATCTGGTTTTAATGCCCAATAATAATACTGTTGCGGTTTCTAGAAGAATTGCACAGGAAGAAGAAAGGGAGAAACTCAAAAAAATAGTTCAAAACATCAGGAAAAATGATTATGGGTTTATTGTGAGAACTGCTGCTATAGGTAAAGGCGAAGAGGACTTGCTGCCTGATATGGATTTTCTGGTCCGTTTATGGGACAAAATACAGAAGCGAAGCCGTCGGGTCAAGACCCCGCTTTTGCTACATGAAGACCTAAGCCTGACTTATCGGGTTATCAGAGACCTGTTTACTGAAGAAATTGATGAATTTGTGGTTAATTCTGAAACAGAATATGAAAAAATAATTAATTATCTGGATACGCTTTTTTTATTGGAATTAAAACCCAGGGTTTCGTATTATGATGGAGATAAGCCAATATTTGAAGCTTATAATATAGAAAAAGAAATTAGCAAGGCTTTAGAGAAAAAGGTTTGGCTCAAATGTGGAGGCTATCTTGTTTTTGATGAAGTTGAAGCACTTACCGTTGTTGATGTGAATACGGGAAAATATGTGGGTGGTAAAAAAATGCGTAATACCATTTTGAAAACTAATCTACAGGCTGCTGAAGAGATTGCCCGGCAATTAAGGTTAAGAGATATTGGCGGCATTATTATCATTGATTTTATCGATATGGATAATAAGGAAGATCAGGAGAAGGTAATAAAAACCTTAGAAGGGGAATTAAAAAAAGATAGAACACGATCAAATATTGTACAAACGAGTGAATTAGGTTTGGTGGAGATGACCAGAAAGCGTTCCAAGAGAGACCTGGATTCCTTATTACGTACTGCCTGCCCCTATTGTTCGGGTAATGGACGTATTCTCTCACCGGAAACAATTAGTAATCTGGTATTACAAAAATTAGAGGATTTAGGTAAAAACTCTAAAGCAGAAGCAATCCTGCTAGGTGTAAACCACAAAGTGGAAGAAGCACTTTCTGGAGGAAAGATGTTACTCATAAAACAGTTGGAGCGGGATTATGAGAAGAGTATATATATTAAAGCATTGACAGATCTTCATATTGAAAAGATAAAGGTTATCGCGGTTGGAAAGAAGAAGGATATCAAAAAGATTTTAAAGGTGATGTGAGAGCAAAAGATAATTTATAATACCGGATAGATATTAAAGAAAATAAACCTACTTTTAAAAATAATTTGACAGGGCTACTCTGATGTGCTAAATTTTATAAGCCAAGTACGCACTGGGAAGGTTTTAAAGCTAAGCTGCCTTTCCAGGCGATTTATTTAAGCAGGAGGAATTAACAGGATGTATGCCATAATTGCCACAGGTGGCAAGCAATATCTCGTTAAAGAAGGGGATGTTGTCAAGATAGAGAAATTAGAACAACAGGAAGGGGAGAACATCAAATTTGAACAGGTCTTGATGCTGGAGAAAGATGGCAAATATAGCTTTGGCCAACCCTTGCTCGAAAATTGTTTTGTGGAGGGTAAAATAGTGAGACACGGCAAGGGGAAAAAGATTGTAGTGTTGAAATATAAACCAAAAAAAAGGTATGAAAAGAAAATAGGGCATCGACAGTTGTTTACCGAAATAAAAATTGAAAAGATAAGTAGCTGATGAAAAGTAATAAATAGAATTTTCCTGACTGGCAGGTTAGCGAGGTGAGGTTTTATGGCTCATAAAAAAGGACAGGGTTCAGCGAAAAATGGTCGTGACAGCATTTCAAAGCGGCTGGGTGTAAAAAGATATGATGGACAGTATGTGCTAAGCGGAAATATAATTGTCAGACAAAGGGGAACTAAAATACTGCCTGGTAAGAATGTTGGTAGGGGCAGAGATGATACACTATTTGCTCTTGTTGATGGCTATGTTACCTTTGGAACAACCGTAAAAAGAAGAAAGCAAGTTTCTATTAATACTGAAACTACAGATGTTTAGGTTTTTTACTATAAGATAAAGGCCCTGATTTTTCTGGAAAGCCCAGGGCCTTTATTTAATTACGCACGGTATTATATTCAATTATTTTACTTCTCTAAAATAAGTGCACATCAGATATGTTATGGTAATTGTCTCTATATAACTCTTAATCTTTATTTATGAAGTTTTGCATTGCTTTATATTCATTATCGGGAAAATATTTTAAGACTATGAACCAGTCTTATTCCTTAATTTTCCAATGAATCTAATCACCTCACATGGAACCCTGATACAAATTTTCATCTCTACCCCTATTCAGAATATTGATGAGAAGAGAGTTTGAAGACTTTAGTGGTCTACCATGGGTACAGGGGGGGGGTAAGCCTCTATCCTTTATTTCAATAATTTTCAAGATAAAAATCCGCTGGGTTAATCAGTAAAGCAAAGTAAACAGAATTATTATCTTATTTCAGTTTAAACAGTCACGCCGGAAAACCAAATAAAGGTAATAATAGTTAAAGATCAATTGTCAAATGATCTAAACTAATTTATAATTACGTGAGATCTCTTTTGCAGGGTTTAGAAAAAAGAATTCGAAATAATTTAAAAAGGTAAATTTATGTTTATTGATGAAATAATTATTCAGGTGAAAGCTGGTAAAGGCGGTGATGGCTGTGTTAGTTTTCGAAGGGAAAGGTTTATTCCCAAAGGCGGGCCTGATGGAGGTAATGGCGGACGGGGTGGCAGTGTTTACCTTCAGGCTGATTTACAGATAAAGACATTGAATGAATATTTTCGTAACCCTCACTTTAAAGCAGAAAACGGTGAAAACGGCAGCGGTCAAAAAAAAACGGGCAGGAATGGCAATGATTTATATTTGAAAATCCCGGTAGGAACTATTGTGCAAGATATGAAAGACCATAGGATCCTTGCTGATCTATCTCAGGATGGAGAAGAAATCTGTGTTGCCTGTGGCGGTTCAGGGGGCAAGGGAAATTATAGTTTTAAAAGATCAGCATTTCAATCACCAAAATTTGCTCAAAGAGGGGAAATGGGTGAAGAAAAAACTATTAAGTTAGATTTAAAACTAATTGCAGATGCGGCATTGGTGGGGTGTCCCAATGCGGGTAAATCTACTTTTCTGGCAAGAGTATCCCAGGCGAAACCAAAAATTGCTGATTATCCCTTTACTACACTTGACCCTTATCTGGGTGTAGTCACTACGGATGGAGAAAACCAATTTGTATTAGCCGATATTCCCGGGTTGATAGAGGGAGCTTCTCAGGGTGCTGGATTGGGGACACGTTTTTTAAAGCATATTGAAAGAACTAAAGTTATTATTCATCTCATTGATGGAGCCAGGGTTGAGGGGAAAAATATTTTAAAAGATTATTATGCTATAAAGAGTGAGTTGGCTCAGTTCTCGTCTTCATTAAAAAATAAAGAAGAATTAATTGCAATAAATAAATTCGATTTACTGGAAGTACAACAACATATGGCGGAGATAAGAGAATCATTTGCCAAGGAAGGGAAAAGCATTTTTTTTATTTCAGCCCTTACCGGCGAGGGTGTGAGGGATTTAATATATCAGATTTTTAGGACGCTCAAATTAGCTGAAAAAAAAGAAGAGTACCTGGCTGTACCGGCTCATAATAAGTTAACTCATTATGCTTATCGACAGGCATTCACAATTAAGAAAGAAGGCGGACAATTTGTCATAGATGGAAAAGAGATAAATAAATTAGCTTACCAATATGACTTAGATAATCCTCAAGCCCTGCGATATTTTCAAGAAAAATTAAAGAGATGGGGTGTTGAGAAAGCGCTTAAAAAGATGGGTGCTCAAGAGGGGGATATGGTTAGAATTGGTGAAAAAGAATTTTACTTTTTTCCTTAAATAAGATATGATATTATGTAAAATAAACAAAAATATAAGCATTATAAATTTTGTTAAATCGCTAAAAAACTTTCTCTTTAAGTATTAATTAAATATTAAAATAATTTAGCAACAAAGGTCAAAATAATATAAATATAGTGTAAATAACACTTTTTTACGATGTTCAAGTTGGAAGTTTTTAAGAATTAATATCTGAGAAAATTCCTAAAATCAATTTCCAGAAATTTAATATTTATCGAAACCTGTAATAACCCCAAACACATTAAAGGAAGATTTATTTAGTGAAAATTAGGTTCATTTTTTTAAACTGGCGGGAAAATAGATTGCAGAATCCCTCTAAAACTTTATTGAATAAATTATTATTACATTGCCTATTTTCGATCTGCATCATAATATTATTCTGTACTGCTCTTACCCTTTCTTCCACTGCATCAGAAATAAACAGTTTTGCGGTATATTATTTTGACAACCTGACAGGAAAGGATGATTGGGATTGGTTGGAGAGAGGTTTACCTGATATGTTGAGCCATACTTTTTCTCAATCAGAGAAAATAGATTTCGTTTCTCTGGAAGAAATAGAAAAATTACCAGAAATCGATTTATACCAAAGATTAACAGTGGGCAGAGACTTAAATCTGTTCGGTTCTCTAAGTGATTTATTAAAAACTGACCTACTTTTTACCGGTTATTTTACTCTTGAACAGAGAGACATACTCAAGTTTAATCTGGTTATGTACCAATCTAAGTCTGATCAACTATTTGAATTCCGGGAAATGACCATCATACCGGAAGATCTATTCTACTTAAAAGAACATATTGCCCAGACTATTTTACAGGAAACCAATTTATATATTGATGAGGATTTAGCTCTTAACCTGAAAAAGAATATTTCCACCTCTTTGGTAGCTTTAAGGTATTACTATCTGTCTCTGGAATTAAAAAACCAGGCTACAACCGAATATCAGGGGATAGACTTTCCCAGCAAACCACTCTGGTCTAAGGCCATTGAATATGGAGAAAAAGCTGTAGCCGAGGATCCTCATTTTGCTGAAGCATACTATCTGCTATCCCAGATCTACGAAAAGACGAAATGGACCGCCCGTGAAATAGTGAGCCTGGAAAATTTTATTGAAGTTGCTCAAAATAATAGCAATATTAAAATAAGTTATCGAAGACTTTCAGAAGCTCTCTATCGCTTAGCCTATTCAAATTATGAGCAGGGAAAGACTGCTTCTACTATTCAAAACCTTACTGATTCTGTTTTTTATCAGCCAAATAACATTAAAGCTAGAATCTTGCTGATGAGAATTTATTATGAATCAGGGCAGACTGACAAAGCACTGGAACAGGGAGAAGAAATAAAAAAGATAGAGCCAGACCGGGATATTGATTGGGTGGTGAGTCAGTATCAACAGGCTGAAATATATGGCAGAGAAGCTTATGAACTGTATGTCACAGGGTATAATGCCTATAGTAACAAAAAGTGGCCGGAAGCTATTGAATTCTTTAAATTAGCTATAAACCTCAGTAAGGATTTCAAGGGGGCCAATTATTTTTTAGGATTGAGCTATTATCATGCGGGGGATTTAAATAACTCTATTAAATATCTGGAAGCCACGGTCCGTTTAGACCCTTTTGACAATAATGCCCGCATATATTTGAATAAAGCGATGGAAGAAAAAGAATTTGGCAGAGAAGCAGTCTGGATTTTTAACCAGGGTTATAAATATTATACTGAGGGAGAATATCAGGATGCCTTACTGAAGTTTAAAGAATCGGTTCAAATAAACCCCAATTTTGAAAAAACCAGGATCTACTTAATGCGTACTTACTACCATCTAAATCAGATGGAGGAATACCTGGCAGAAAGAGAGCGAATAGGCGGGGATCAGGCCTTTGATGTCGATTGGGAGAAGGAATATTATCAGTTAGCTTATAACTTTTATTCTCTGGGCGAATATGCAAAAGCCCTGGAAAAATTGAGAGAAGTGCTGGCAATCAATCCTGATTTTTTAGAAGCCAGATTCCTTATGGCTGAAACTGCCTATGAATTGGGAGATTATGGAGAAGCAAATCAACATTATCAATATATAATAGATAATTACGGAGAGAGCCAGTATTATGAAAATTCCTTATTAGGTAATGGCTGGACCGCTTATTTATTGGGAAATTATCAACAGGCTGAAATCGATTTAGAGTTACTAATTAAAAACTTTCCCAGAAGTACCCTTTATTTAGAGGGAGTTTATAAATTAGGAAGAATATATTTTGCACAGAAGAAGTATTCCCAGACTATTAACCTTTATGAAAATCTATCAACTGTTGATCCTCTGAAATTTGATAAATTTGAAATTGAATACATCTTAGGACAATCCTACTTCTGGGAAGGTTTGTATGATAAAGCTAAGGGTTATTTTACAGATATTATGAATAACAACCCTTCCTTTGAATTAATTAATGAAACTAAGTATCATTATAGTTTTACACTATTTAAAGAGGGTAAATATCAAGAAGCAATGGTAATTCTGGAGGAATTGGCCAAAAAGGAAAGCCAGGTTAAGGTGGAAGCCCAATATCTGTTAGCCAGGGTATTGTTAGAACAAAAAGATTATGACCGGGTAATTGACATTGACAGTTCCTTAGCTGAACAGAACATCGATGGTAGTATATTGGAAAAGGTGTTGTTTGATTTAGGTTTGGCTTACGCTAGAAAAGGTCAGGACCAGGAAGCATCCGCTTATTTTGAAAGGGTTGTCCGTCAGTTTCCGGCAGGAGAGCTCTCAACCATTGCTACTCAGGAACTGGCTCAAAGTTACTATCAGCTGACACAATATCAGGATGTATTGAATATATTGGAAAACATTAACAGTCAGGAAGCAATAGAACTTAAGATTGAGGCAGCCCGAAAAATAAATAATGAGGAAAAGTTGCTTTCTCTCTATCAGGATTTAACCGAGCAAACAGCAGATGATGCTATGGTCAGGGAGGGCTATTTCAGCTTGGCTAAAGATAAATATGAGAAAGGGGCCTATCAGGAAGCCGCAGACCTTTTTAAAAAGGTAGAGAATACTGTTAACACTGATAAGATGAGACAAGAGATTAATTACTGGCAGGGCCTCTGTTATTATCGTTTGGCTGATTATTTCCAGGCTGAAGAGTATTTCCATAGTATTAATTATTTTGCTGGTGATGAGGTAGCCATAAGAGCTTTATATATGTTAGGGGAAACTTACTATAAACAAGATAAATATTCAGAAGCAATACACTATTACCAGGAATTTCTTAAATATTATAGTTCCCATTCTTTAGCTGCGCATGTACAGTACAGCGTGAGCTGGAGCTATCTGAATCTTCGCGATTATCCCTTAGCTTTGGAATCATTTGGCAGGCTCGTTCAGGATTATTCTGAGAGTCAGTTTTCAGAGGAAGGTAACTATCTCTTGGGTAAGATACAGTTTTTAGTAAAAAATTATAATGAAGCCAGAGCAAAAATACAGGATTTTGTAAAGAATCATCCTATGAGTCAATTTGCTGAAGAGGGCATTTATATTTTGGCACAGATTGACCTGGAAGAGCAGGAATGGTTTGATAGTATTATAAATTTTGAAAAATTATTGGATCGTTTCCCCGATAGTAAATATATTCCAAATTCTTTATATGGACTTTGCCTGAGTTACTTTAAAAAAGGGGAATATGAAAAAGCGGTACAGGTCGGAGACAGATATCTGAAAGACATTCCTACCGGCGTATTGGTATGTGATATCTTATATATTACTGCTCTGTGCCAGGAAGAGCTAGGTAATGAACTACAGGCAAATCAAAAATATGAAATGATTATCAAAAACTGTCCTGAATCATCTTATGCAGATTTTGCCAGAAAGAAATCAGAATAAACCCAGACAAGTCAGAAAGAATATAAACTAAATAAAATTTTTAGAGAATGAACTATAAATATATAGATTATTAACAAGATATAATATAATTAAAAGTTAAAGAAATCTTATAACTTTAGAGGAGGCAACTGGTTAATGTTTGAAATGTTTTATAAAGGCGGTTTTTTAATGTACCCCATTTTTTTCTGCTCCTTGCTGGCTATTGCCATTTTCTTTGAAAGAATGTTTTATCTTAGGAGCATTAAAACTTCTACCCGCAAATTTAGCAGTCGTATTAGTGACCTGATCAGGAAAGGAAATATTAATTATGCGATTACTGCCTGCCGTAAAAATTATTCCCCTATCTCTCAAATAATTTTGGCAGCTTTATTGAAATATGGCAGTTCCAGAGATGAAATCAAAGAAGCAATCGAAGATACTGCCAACCAGGAGATAGCTGTTTTGGAAAAAAATTTGCCAATACTGGCTACTGTGGGGAATATTGCCCCTCTATTGGGATTATTAGGTACCGTTTTCGGTATGATAAAAGGATTCCAGGTAATTTCTATAGTGGGTGTTGGTAATCCTGAAGCTCTGGCTGGTGCTATTTCTGAGGCATTATTAACTACTGCTTTTGGTCTTTCGGTAGCTATTCCCACCATAGTTGCTTACAATTATCTCAACAACAGGGTGGAGAGACAGGTCAAAGAGATGGAGGCAACCAGTATAGAAATATTAGATCTTTTATCATCAAAAAGAGAAATTAAAGAGGAGGATGTAAAAATAGATGAAATTTTATCATCCCAATACCAAGACTCTGAAATTTGATTTAACTCCCTTAGTTGATGTTGTGTTTCAACTACTCCTTTTTTTCATGTTAACCACTACCTTCATAAATGTGGAGAGTGGTGTTAAAGTTGATCTGCCCAGTGGCGATTTTGCTGCAGTAAAAGAACAGAAAAATGTAGTGGTTACTATTACTGAAAATAATGTACTTTATATCAATAATCACTTAATAGATCCTAATTCTTTATCTGAAAAGATAAAAGAAGAGATTAAGAATAATACCAATTCTTTAGTTGTTTTGGAAGCAGATCAAAATATAACCCATGGGAAAGTGGTTAGAGTTATGGACCTGATTAAAAAAGGTGGGGCAGAAAGGATTGCCATAGCTACAAAGCCCAGGGAAAATTGACTTGTACAAATTAAAATAGTTTATAAGGTGATTAAAAGCAATAATGACAGGATATAGAGCACAAAGAAAAAAGTTACGTTCAAAAGGGTTTTTAGGGCGTTCATTTCTAATTTCCATAATTCTTAATATAATATTCATACTGGTTTTTAATAATCTCATTTCTTTTGAACTTATTAATATTCCAGAACTGGAAGATATTATTATGGTAACTATGGTTGAACTGCCTTCTATAAAAAATCCCACTACGGTAAGGCCTGAGATTACCAGAGAAGAACCAGTTGCCGAGACCAGTGTCAGGCCGAGAGTGGAACCCGCCTTACCAGAGCCGGCTAGAATACAAGAAACTGAAACAAAGCCATTGGTAGAAAAAAAAGAGATGGTAGTAGAAAGCAGTCCCAGGGTAGAAGTTAAAATGCCTGAAATTGATATTCCAGCCAAAGAGGAAGTAGCTCAAATTAAAGAGGAGATATCCATCATACCTGATGTACAAATTGCCGCCCGAGACTTAACCCCCAGTATTGCCAGCAGGAGAGAGATAGAAGGAGAGGTGCTGGAAAGAGGCGAATTTGAAATACAGGCCAGACTGGGCTTAGCGGGACAAGAGCGAATTGAATCTACCTATGGAACCATCGTTACCCCAGGGGAATTAAGTACTTTACCAAGGACTGCAGAAAAAGAATCTCCTTTTGACCAGAGGCCATTAGCTATTATGATTGATAATGCTAATAATTCCCGGCCACAAAGTGGACTGGACAAGGCCAATATTGTTTATGAAGTACTGGCAGAAGGTGGTATAACACGTTTTTTAGCCATTTTTGCTACCCAGGATGCTGGCAAAGTTGGTCCTATCCGTAGTGCCAGACCCTATTTCATTACTAAAGCCCTGGAACACAATGCTATTTACGTGCATGCCGGAGAAAGTCCTGATGCCGCCATATTTATAAAAGAAGAAAGAATAGATGATATCAATGAACTGGTTCATTATCAACCTTTCTGGAGAATTCCGGAGCGAAAACCTCCCCATAATCTATATGCTTCTACTGAACAGCTTAGAGGGGAAGCAAAAAGGCTGGGGTATATTGAAATGGTTAATAGGGGTGATTATCAATTTGAAATTGACTCCAAAGAACAATTAACAGGCAAAGAAGTTCAAAAGATAGATATCAGATACAATGCTAATTACACTGTCAGTTATAAATACAATCCTGAGATTCAGAGATATATTCGTTTTATCAATAATGAGCCTCATATTGATCAGGAAACTGGTCAGCAGTTGCAAGTTAAGAATCTTGTAATCCAGCACAGTGACAAAAAGATACTGGATAGTGAAGGCAGGCTGGCAGTTGATTTTATCGGCAAGGGAACGGGAATAATTATTTATAATGGCAGATCAGAAGAAATAACCTGGTCTAAGGAGTCTTTGAGATCAAAAACCTTCTTTTATAACAAAGAAGGCAATAGATTAGCTATACAACCTGGTAATGTTTGGATACAGGTAATACATCCTGATACTGAAGTTAATTATTAATCTTTAATACTATTATTAATGTAAGTATCAATATATATGAATGTTAAAATTAATGCAGAAAACAATAATCAGCAAAAGGATTTAATAGAATACTTTTTAGAATACCTAACTCTGGAAAGAGGTCTATCATTTAATACAGTTACTTCCTATCGTTTTGATTTATTAAAATACTATGAATTTGTTGTTCTCAAAAAACAACTTACTTTTCAGGAAGTTGACCGGGAAATCATTGCTCAATATTACCATTATTTAAACCAGATAAAATTAGCCATTAATTCTATTTTTCGCAATCTGGTGGCTCTAAAAATGTTTTATCGCTTTTTACTATCAGAAAGATATATAGAGAATGATTTAGCTCTATATATCGAATTCCCTAAATTAACTAAGAAGTTACCGGAAGTATTGAATTTGAAAGAATTGGATAAATTATTAGCGGAAAAAAATTTTAAGGGATTGATTGGCAAAAGAGACCAGGCTATAATTGAGCTTTTATATGCCACCGGAATCAGGGTAACCGAATTGATTAATTTGAAAAGAAATGATATTAATCTTGACCATCAATTATTAAAGTGTATCGGCAAGGGAAATAAGGAAAGGTGGATTCCATTTACCGAAAGAGTGCAGAAAGTTTTACTCGATTACCTGCAAACAATCAGACCAAAATTTAAAAAAAGAAAAGAAACAGATCGATTGTTTTTAAACAATCAAGGTCAGCCAATCAGCAGACAGTCCATTTTTTATTTAGTTAAAAAATATGCTCAGGAATCGGGAATCAGAAAAAATGTGACGCCACATACCCTAAGGCATACTCTGGCAACTCATTTAATAGAAAATGGAGCAGACCTGAGAACAGTGCAGGAAATGTTAGGACATTCGGATATCTCTACCACTCAGATATATACCCACGTTAGTAGAAAATGGATTAAAGATGAATATTTTAAAGCTTTTCCCAGAATATAGATAGTATAAATGTTTAACTGAGGAAAGAAATAAGAAAGGAAGATCATAATGAGCGCTATTTTAGAGCGAATTACCGAAAGTAACAGAGTGATAAGAGGTTACACCGATCAAAAACCAGATATAGCTATTATACTTGGTACCGGTTTGGGTAAACTTGCTGAAGATATCAAAAATAGTGTGGTAATACCTTATGAAAAAATAAAAAATTTTCCTGTTTCCACCGTTCCCGGACACGGTGGCAACTTAGTGATAGGTCAGCTGGGAGAGAAGTCAGTTATTGCCATGCAGGGAAGGTTTCACTATTATGAGGGCTACAGTATGCAGGAAATTACCTTTCCCTTAAGGGTGATGAAAGAATTGGGAGCAAAGGTAATTATTATATCCAATGCTGCCGGAGGGATGAATCGTTTCTTCCACAGGGGGGATTTGATGCTAATCTATGACCATATTAACCTAATGGGTGATAATCCTTTGATTGGGCCAAATGAAGAAAAAATGGGTCCACGTTTTCCCGATATGTCCCAACCTTATGATAAGGAACTGATTTTACTGACAGAGAAAATTGCTCTGGAAGATGGTATAAGATTGCATAAAGGAATATATGCCGGATTAACCGGACCTATGCTGGAAACCCCGGCAGAGTATAGAATGCTTATTAAAATCGGTGCAGATGCTGTGGGGATGTCCACTGTGCCGGAAGTAATTGCAGCAAATCATATGGGAATGCGGGTATTGGGTATTTCCTGTATCACTGATTTAGCCATTGATGGAATAGTAGAAAAGGTGCATTTTCAGGAGATCCTGGATGCAGCAGCACGTTCAGAACCAATAATGACTCATCTTATAAAAAAGGTAATCCAAAATATTGATATCTAATTTGATTAAAGTAGCTTTTTTAGCGGCGTTGCCTGTAACAGAATTAAGAGGAGCTATACCTGTGGGTTTAAATTTATACAATTTACCAGTATTACCCACTTTTCTGTTTGCGGTACTGGGGAATATAGTGCCAGCCCTATTATTATTACGATATCTGAAGCCATTTTCTGATTTGTTAAAAAGATGGTCTGCCTTTGACCTGTTCTTTTCCTGGCTGTTTAAACGAACCCGAAAATATGAAGAAAAATATGAAAAATATGGTGCATTATTTTTGTTATTCTTTGTAGCTGTGCCTCTTCCCGGCACAGGAGTTTGGACAGCTTCGGTGGCGGCTTTTTTGTTTGGGATACGTTTTAGCTATGCCTTTTTTATGATGTCAGCTGGTGTATTTATTGCTGGAGTGATAGTAACCTTAGCCGATATTGGACTGATTAGTATTTTTGTTTAATAACAATTTTTATTATTGCCGAATTAAAATAAAAAAATAAACTTATTATGAATGATATAAGAAGAACTATTAAGTGGGAAGATAATAAAGTGGTCATGATTGACCAGAGAAAATTGCCACACAAATTAGAAATGTTAACCTGCACTTCTCATTATGAAGTTATAGAAGCTATTAAAAATATGGCTATCAGAGGTGCCCCCGCTTTAGGTGTAGCTGCAGCTTTTGGTATGGCTCTGGCTGCCAGGAATATAAAACCTAAAAATAAAGCCGATTTTCTTGCTAAATTAAAAGAGGCCAAAGATGAATTATCAAATTCCAGACCAACCGCTATTAATCTATTCTGGGCACTGGATGAGATATGGAATGAAGTGGCTAACTCACAGGAAACTATAGATAGTTTAAGAGAAATAATACTGGATAAAGCCAATTTACTAGCAGAACAGGATATCAAGACTAATTACCTGATTGGGGAGAATGGTGTAAGTCTTTTTAATGATGGTGACACTATTTTAACACACTGTAATACCGGGTCTCTGGCAACTGTTTCCTATGGAACTGCTCTTGGAGTAATCAGATCAGTTTATAAAAAAAAGAAGAACATTAGAGTTTATGTAAATGAGACACGGCCTGTCTTGCAAGGGGCAAGACTGACTGCCTGGGAACTTAAAGATGATAAAATACCTTTCACGCTTATCTGCGATTCAACGGCAGGATTTTTAATGTATCAGAAAAAAATCAATAAAGTAGTGGTAGGGGCTGATCGGATTGCTGTCAATGGTGATGTAGTAAATAAGATTGGCAGTTACAGTATTTCAGTATTAGCCAAAACACATAATATTCCTTTCTTTGTTGCTGCACCTCTATCAACTATTGATTTTGCTATTGCCAGTGGTATAGATATACCCATTGAGCAAAGAGACCCCCGGGAAGTCACTTTTATAATGAATAAAAAAATTGCACCAGACCATATTGAGGTTTATAATCCGGCTTTTGATATAATTCCCCATGAGAATATAACAGCAATAATTACTGAACATGGTGTTCTGGTACCTCCATACGAAAAGACACTGAAGTCTTTTTTATCTAAATAAAAAGAAAAAGGATTGGTGAGAGAATTGCAAAATCCAGAAAGGTTTTTTATCACGGGCGGTAAACCGTTACAGGGTACGGTGACAATTGATGGTGCTAAAAATTCTGCTCTTTCTATAATGGCAGCTTGCCTTTTAACCAGGGAAATATGTGTTTTAGAAAATGTCCCGCAATTAAAAGATGTCTATAGCATGATCGAGGTCATTAAAACCCTGGGGGTAGATGTGGAATGGAAAGATAATAATACCCTGTATATTAATCCTGATGATTTCAATAATTATGAGGCACCTTATGAATTAGTTAAAACAATGAGGGCATCTTTTTTGGTGATGGGTCCTTTGCTTGCTCGATTAAAAAAAGCTAAGATTTCTCTTCCTGGAGGTTGTGCTATAGGTGCCAGACCAGTTGACTTCCATCTGAAAGGCTTCCGGGCTCTTGGGGCAAATATAGTTACCGAAAAAGGCTATATTAAAGCAGAAGTAAAAAATTTAAGGGGCAGTGATATTTATTTTGATTTTCCCAGTCTGGGGGCTACTGAAAATATAATGATGGCTGCTACTCTTGCTGAAGGAGTTACTATTATTGAGAACGCAGCCAAAGATCCTGAGGTTATAGAGCTTGGTGCCTTTTTAAATGCCATGGGTGCTAAAATAGATGGTTTAGGTACTGATATTATAACCATCCAGGGAGTAAAAGAACTAAAAGGGGTAAATTATCGCATTATACCGGATAGGATTGAAGCAGGTACTTATATGGTGGCAGCGGCTATTACCGGGGGAGTGGTGGAGATTCAACATATTAACCCTTATTATTTAAAATCATGTATTGTTAAACTGGAAGAAGCAGGTATAAATGTCGATATTAAAGAAGACGATCGGGCTATTATTTCCAATTCGGGTATTATCAGATCAGTTGATATAAAAACCATGCCTTTTCCTGGATTTCCAACTGATCTGCAAGCCCAGTTTATGTCCTTAATGACTATTGCCAATGGCACCAGTATTATTACTGAAAATGTTTTTGAAAGTCGTTTTGCTCACGCCGGAGATTTAAGAAGGATGGGAGCTGATATTATCATCGAAGGTAGGAATAGTATAGTTAAAGGTGTAAAGAAACTTAGTGCCGCTCCGGTTATGGCTTCTGATCTAAGAGGTGGCGCGGCGCTGGTTTTAGCGGGCCTGGCTGCAGAAGGAACTACAGAAATAAGCAGAGTATACCATATAGATAGAGGTTATGTTAAGATAGAAGAAAAGCTTAGAGGATTGGGTGCAAATATTAGAAGGGAATAGAGCAATAAAATAGTTTATCAGATATTGTGCTATAGATTGTTTATTATTCGTTGGTAAGTTAAACTAAAAAAATCGAGCAATGGAAATTAAAGGAGGAGCACACCCATGCTGGGAATTGATAAAAGTTTGGGGATAGATTTAGGAACAGTCAGTGTATTGATTTATCAAAAGGGTAAAGGAATTGTATTACAGGAACCTTCTGTGGTTTCAATATATCGGGATACCGGAAAGGTATTTGCTGTTGGGAAAGAGGCCAAAGAGATGTTAGGTAAAACTCCGGGCAATATCATTGCTTTGGAACCCTTAAAAGCAGGAGTGATAGCTGATTATGATGTAACCGAGAAAATGTTAACTTATTTCATAAAAAAGGTCTTTTCCAACTCCAGATTATTTCGGCCACAGGTGGTAATATGCGTTCCGGCGGGTGGTACTGAGGTGGAGAAAAGAGCAGCCCTGGAAGCAGCAATTCAAGCAGGTGCCAAAAAAGCTTATCTGGTGGAAGAATCGATCGCTGCTGCAATCGGTGCTGGTTTAGATATTAGTGAACCTTATGGCAATATGGTTGTAGATATAGGAGGGGGAACTACAGATATTGCAGTCATTTCTTTGGGTGGAATTGTAGAAAGTGAGTCATTGAGGGTAGCCGGCAACAATTTTGACGAGGACATTATAAAATATATAAAAAATAAATATAATCTGATGATTGGGGAGAAAACCGCTGAAAACCTGAAAGTAGAAATAGGAACAGCGATGCAACCTGAAAATGAAAGATATGCTGAAATTAGGGGAAGAGATTTGATTACCGGTTTACCTAAAACCATTGAAGTAGGTTCCTCAGAACTGCTGGAGGCTATTTCTAAGAGTTTGGAAACCATATTGGATGCCATCAGGATGGTTTTAGAGAGAACTCCGCCAGAATTATCTGCTGATATTGCTGATAAGGGAATGATACTTACCGGTGGAGGGTCGTTATTGGAAAATCTTGATGTACTATTGACTAAAGTAAATAAGGTACCTGCTTATGTGGCTGAAAATCCAATTTCATGCGTTGCCCTGGGAGCCGGAAAGGTATTAGACCAGATTCATATCCTGAAACAGGGTTTAATCAGCAGTGGGCATCGTTAAAATAATTCCCCACAATATCTAAAAAGAAGGACATTATGATCTTCTATAGAGAGAAACAATTACAAAAAAAAGCATTTAAGATATTATTCCCAATTTTGCTGGTTTTTTTTAATTCCATTATTTTAAACCCAATTAGTGCCCTCACTGAGAAGCAGGAAGAACTTATTTCAATTAATGATATACAGCCTGGAATGAAAGGAATAGGTAAAACTGTTTTTTCAGGTATAAAAATAGAGGAGTTCGCAGTTGAGGTTATAGATATTATTCAAGGTTCAGAAGTTTCTTATCCCTATATTTTGGTAAAATTGAGTGGAGACCGTATTGATAATAATGGTGGAATTTCGGCTGGTATGAGTGGAAGCCCGGTGTATTTTGAAGGGAAATTAGCCGGTGCCATATCGCATGCCTGGGAATTGAGCCAGCATAATTTATGCCTTATAACGCCAATACATGTAATGTTAACTCTTTTTGATTATATTGACCAGGGAAAGCAAGACAGGACTTCCAACCCAGTGATTGAGGACAGCACTGTCTCCATTTCTATGCCATTTACCGGTATTTTTAAAAAAGATTTATTGGATTTGATGACCCACCAAACAGCAGATGATCCAAGTTTAAAAAACAATCACCAGCTCATTATTGATTTTCAAAAAATTCAGACACCACTCCTGGCTAATGGCTTTAAAGGACGAGCGGGCGAATATGTTAAAAATACTCTTCGAAGATTTGGGATTAACTTAATACAAAATATATCAGAATATCAGGATAACGATAAGGAATTGAATATTAGTCAGACTACTCAAAAGGTTCAGCCTGGCTCAGCTATTGGTGTACAGTTATCTATGGGGGATGTCAGTGTGATGGGCATAGGGACTGCTACTTATTGCCAGGATAATTATGTTCTGGCTTTTGGGCATCCTTTTCTTCATCATGGCTCTGTTTCCTATCTTTTTAGTGCTGTTTATATCTATCATAGCTTTCCCAACATCGTTATGCCTTTCAAAATCGGTTCTGCATATCAGTTGTTAGGAGAGGTGATTCAAGACAGGAATGCCGGTATTTTAGCCAGAGTAAACAAATTTCCCGGCATAGTTTCCTGTAAAATAACGGTAAATGATTTGGACCAAAATATAAAGAAAAATAGTGGGGTAAAAGTAGTTCCCCAGAAAGAAATTGTGCAAAGTATTGTACCAGCTCTATTGATGCAGTCCATGGATAATACTCTGGACAGGATAGGTCAGGGTACAGCAAATATTAAGTTTGGCTTTAGAAATGCCCATACCGGTGAAATTTTATATTATGAAAATGTTTTTTTTAGTGAAAATGATATAGCAATTGAGGCAAGCAGAGATTTAAACACCCTATTTGATCTGTTGTACTACAATTTCTGTGAGAAGATTGATTTAAACGAAATAACAATTGAGGTTGCCATTCAGGAACAAAATCGGAGTGCTTTTATTAAAGAAGCCAAATTAAATGCTAAAGACTATTATCCGGGGGATAGTTTAGAGGCACAAATCACCATTACTCCATTTAGGTTAGCTGATGAACAAAAAGTGGCTAACATTAAGCTGCCTGAAGATATTTCTGCTGGAAGTGCCGTATTAATTGTCAGGGGAGGCTCGTCTCAGGAACAGGTGAGCGAAAAGACTATTTCCCAGGACAAACAGGATTATTTGCTGAAAGACTGGTCAGGAATCGAAACATATCTGGAGAAAAAGGAAAAAAATAATCAAATAATTGTTGAACTTATTTTATTTAATGAAAATGAAAAAACTGATTTATCAGAAAGAGCTGAAAAGGATAACCCGAAAGACGATTTAAAGGTTATCCTGGATAGCGATTTTGTGGTAGACGGATATCATGAAATATTTTTAAATATTAAGAATAAGAATGAAAATGAAACGGAGTAAAAATATTCATGAAAAATTTTGCGTTAATTGCTGCAGCTGGGAGCGGGGAAAGGTTACAGAGCTCCCACAGCAAGATGCTGGTTCAAATTTCAGGTAAGCCACTCCTTTCCTACACTATCGATAAATTTGAAGAATCTGAGCAAATTAATGAGATTATACTGGTAGTAAGAGCGCAAGATTTGAATAAAATTGAGCAGGAAATAATTAAGAAAAAAAATTACCAAAAAATAAAAAATATTGTCATTGGTGGTTTAACCAGACAGGAGTCTGTTTATAATGGGCTGATGGTAATTAAGGAAAATGATGGAATAGTCTGTATTCATGATGGTGCGCGCCCGTTAATACAGAAATGGATGATTGAAAAACCCTTAGGGATGATTGATAACTATGATGGAGTAATCTTAGCTATGCCAGCCATAGAGACCATTAAGAAGGTGTACTTGCCAGAAATGACGGTAGAGGAGACAGTGGACCGGAATAAATTCTGGACTATACAGACTCCGCAAATCTTTAAATTAAAGAAGATAAAAGAATATTACCAAAGAGCAAAAAAAGAAAAAATTGAAGTTACTGATGATGCCGCTATTTTAGAGCAATATGGAGGAAAAGTAGGTATTCTACGTGGCTCGGAAGAAAATATTAAGGTCACTACAGGAGTAGATATACTATTAGCAGAAGTTCTAATAAACAGGTACCATTATAAACCATAAATCATATGTCACATGTACTTAAATTGAAGAGTTATGCCAAAATAAATTTATATTTAGATATTGGCCCAAAATTAGATGATGGTTATCATCGTATTGACACTATTATGCAAACAGTGAATCTATATGATGAATTATTTCTTGAACCGATAAAAACCCAGGGAATTTTTATTCAGTGTAATGACCGGGAGGTACCTGTTGACAAAAATAGTATAATTTACCGCACAGCCGAAATGCTGCTGGCAAATACTAAAAAAGGGATAAAAGTTTTCCTTAATAAGCGAATACCAATTGCCTCTGGTTTAGGCGGTGGTTCATCAAATATTGCAACTATTTTAATTGGTATTAACAAACTTTTCAAATTGAGTTTAGACAGATCCCACCTCACGGATATAGCTGCTAATTTGGGTATAGATATTCCCTTTTTTATAATTAGAGGAACTGTTTTAGCTCGGGGCAGAGGAGAACAAATCTTTCCACTTAAGCCTATACATCCTTCACTTCCTTTAATACTGGTCAATCCCGGGATTAAAATTCCAACTAAATGGGCTTATCATCTTTATGATCAATCATTTGATAAAAGTAATAAACCGATCAAAAAAATATCACATTATTTAAAAAAGAAGGAAGCAATCAAGCCTATAGAAATTTATCAGACTATTTATAATAGTTTTGATTCTGTTATGATTAAAGAATATCCTGTAATTGAACAGATCAAGAACATGCTAAAAGATCTGGGGGCAATAGCTGCTACCATATCAGGTAGTGGTTCTACAGTATACGGGGTTTTTGCAGAACGAAAGCAAAGAGATAAATGCTATTCTATAATCAAAGACAAATACCCCTTTGTTTATCGCACCCGAACAGTTCAGGCTCGCAATATTATCTTTTGAATGATACAATTTTTAAAAAAATCGTTTTTTAGGTATTTTATTTGTTAACGAGGAATAACATGAAGATTGGCTTTGGCTATGATATACATCCCCTAAAAATAGGGGAAAGATTAATCTTGGGTGGCGTGAAAATCAATTCAAAAGCTGGGCTGGTAGGTCATTCCGATGCCGATGTAGTTATTCATGCAGTTATTGACTCATTGCTTGGCGCAGCTGGAAAGGGAGATATTGGGGTATTTTTCCCTGATGATCAGGAAGAATGGAAAGGAATTTCCAGCCTGATTTTATTAGAAAAGATTAGCAAACTAATTGAGAAAGAAAAATATACAGTTAATAATATTGATATAACTATCATACTGGAGTACCCTAAGTTATTACCATATTACCCAGAGATGAAAAAAAATATAGCTGGCATCTTAAAAATGAATGAAAAAGAAATTAATATTAAAGCTACCACCAATGAAGGAATCGGATTTATCGGCAAAGGAGAAGGCATTGCCGTATTTTGTGTTGCATCATTAGCTTAGCAATGTGGCTGAGTTTTTTCTGGCTTAAACAAACGAGATAAATCAGAATTATAAATGGAATTTTTAGAAACCTGAAAACGGTTTATCTATAAATTTTTAGAAAGGAGTAATACAGGTGGAAAATAAAGAAAATAAAAATATGGAAAACGGAGAAAATCATAACCAAAAAATCTACCCTCATCAGTTGCCACTGACAACTTTATTTGTCTGGTTTATGGGTATATTAAATGGTAAGGCCTGGGAAGATTTAGGCTTAATGTCTAATCCTGAGACAAAAGAGGTTAAGCAAGATTTAAAGAAAGCCAAGATATCGATCGACAGTATTGAATTTTTACTAACACAAGTTACCAATGAGCTGGATATCGAGGATAAGAAACAGATAGAACACATGTTAGCTAATTTACATATGAATTATGTCGAAAAATATCAAGAAAGTAAGAAAGAAGTTCAAACAAATAAAAATAATTGAACAGATAAGTACAAAAATTGTGAATTGTCTAATAATCATTTTCGAAGAGGTGAAAAGTATGATCATAAATTGTGAGATTGCCGGTTTCCAAAAAAAAATAAAAAAAATAGCAAAAACAGGGATTATTTTATTTATCTTGTTTTTAGTTTATTTCGGATACAGTAATGCACAAGATGCCCAGACTCATTATCAGAATGGGTATCAATATTTCTCGCAAGGTGATTATCAAAAAGCAGAGGAGAATTATAAAAAAGCTATTGAATTAGATCCAAATTTCGAAAATGCATATTATTGGCTGGGGAAGACCTATAGGCAAACTGGACAATACGATAAGACAATTCCGATTTGGATTGAGGTATTAAAAATAAATCCCAGAAATCCTTATGCATTTCGGTATTTGAATGAAAGCTTTCGTGATACTTCCCGGGCAGCAGGGGGAGAGGCTAATAAGTATGTAGTGGAAGGTTTAAAAATATTAGAAGTCAATGAAAACATTTTTTTAAACGGGAATAGTATGAGTAATAATTCTTTACTATCTGCGATTCCTTATTTTAAAAAGGCTATCGATTTAGAAGATAAAACTATAGATGCTCATTATTGGTTGGGAGAAATTTATCAGGCTTTATCCAAAAAAATTAGCTGGCAGTATACTTCTTTAGCTATTGCCAGTTTTGAAAAAGTTATATCAACTGAAGAAAGCAATAATCCCTTTGCATTCATAAGGCCGTCTGTATATTGGCAGGCCTACCAGGAATTAATGGGAATATTTCAACCACTGGGTTTAAATGAAAGAAAAGATAATTTATTAAAACAATTGCAGACAGCAAAAGCAATGCCCTATGAACATGTTTTAAATAATGCAGGTTATGACAATTTTGGATACCCCGATTCTATTGATATTATTAAAGAAAATTCCAAAGAATTAATGGAAATATGGAAGTATGATGAAGAAAACAGGGCTTTCAGAGTTGTTAATAAGGAAGTAGTAGGGGAAGAGCCTTTGGAATGAAATTATGCCAAGTATAACACAATTATGGCTTAGTATTAGAAATAAAGTTAACAAAGATGAATAACAATAAACCCGAAAAAATTAAAACTGATAAGAGCAAGAAAGACTTGAGACTGGGAGTAATGGGTGGAGTTTTTGATCCCATCCATATAGGGCATTTGTTCACAGCAGAGGAAGCGCGAACAAAGTTTAATTTATGTAAAGTGATTTTTGTGCCCTGTTTGCAACCCACTCACAAGAGAAATGACCAGATAACTAATATTAAACACCGCTTAAAGATGACTTACCTGGCAACTCAAGGTAATCCCTATTTCGAAGTATCTGAAATAGAAGTCCATCGTCCAGGACCATCCTATACTATCGACACCATTAAAGAATTTAGGAAAATTCATGGCTGGCAGACTGACATTTTTTTTATTACTGGTGCAGACGCCTTTTTAGAGATCGATACCTGGTATAAAAGAGATGAACTGCTAACACTATGCCAGTTTGTGGCAGCAACCAGGCCGGGATATGATCTCAATAAACTGCATGATAATTTTAAAAAAGTATTGAAAATTATGGAAATTCCCGCCCTGGCTATTTCCTCCACCGACATCAGATACAGAGTAAAAAATAATTTAAGTATTAAGTATATTGTTTTAGAGGAAATAAGAGAATATATCTATAAACATAAATTATACATCTAACTTAAAATACAAAAAATTACTATAGCATTATAGGATATGGTATATAATAAAAATGGATTTCGAACAGATTCAAAATGAATTAAAAAAAACGATGAAAAAGAACAGGTACCAACACGTTTGCCGGGTGAGTGCAGTAGCTGAACAAATTGCAGAGTATTATCATTTACCGGTTGAAAATATTAAAATTGCAGGATTAATTCATGATTGTGCTAAAGACTATACTTTTGCCCAACTAAACAGCCTGATAAATAAATATAAAATCAGCCTTAATGAGGTAGAAAGGCATATCCCCAAGATATGGCATGCTTATGTGGGGGCTGAGATGGCTAAAGATATTTTTCAAATTGATAATCAGGAAATACTGGATGCTATAAGGTATCATAGTACTGCTTCTGTTAGATTAGGTTTAATGGGAAAAGTTATATATATAGCTGATAAGATAGAACCAAATAGGAAATCAATAAAAACAAAGGAGTTATGGCAATTAATTTGGAAGGATATAGATATGGCGATGTTAGAACTGCTTGATAGAGAACTCAGATATCTGATTTTGAAAAAATTAGTTATACACCCTGACACTCTGGAAGTCAGGAATAAAATTATAATCGATAGGGATTTTTAATCAATGGTAAGATCTGAAAGACACGATAAAGCAAAAAACAGAAGAAAAAAAGTTATCCAAATCTTGTTTTTGGGTCTTTTGTTAATTACATGTCTGACTTTAATGTATTTTTTTAATGTTTTCCCATTTCATTCAGCAATATTAGCCTATGATAGATTAAACATATTAGCAGTTGGTACAGATAGTGTTGATACTAAAGGAAGGGCTGATACTATTTTAATTTTAAGTGTAGCTCCCAAAACTAAGGATACTATATTGTTTTCAATACCCAGAGATATGAGGGTGGTAATTCCGGATAGGGGAATGGATAAGATTAATCACGCTTTTGCTTATGGTGGAATTGATTTGCTTGAAAGAACGGTAGAAGAGTTTATGGGCATACCGATTCATTATTACGGGGTGGTTGATTTTGAAAGTTTCCGATACATTATTGATGCACTTGATGGAGTAAATATTTTTGTGGAAAAAGATATGCATTACATCGACCGCGCAGGTTCCTTAAAAATTAACTTGTATCAAGGCCAACAGATTTTGAATGGCGAAAAAGCTTTGGAATATGTCAGATTTCGCTCTGATGCATTAGGCGATTTAGGTAGAATACAGAGGCAACAGAAATTAATTAACGCAGTAATTGACAAGGTCTTGAATTTTGAAAGTTTGACTAAGATACCTGCTTTAATCAATAATCTAGGCGAGTATATTAATACCAATATAAATCCAAATGATTTAGTATCCCTGGCCAGAATTATGAGTGATATAGATAGAAATAAAATATGGGTAGAAACGATTAAAGGTGAACCACAATATATAGGTGGTGTAAGTTTTTTAGTTTCAGATGCTCAAGAGGTAAAAAAACGCGTTCAGAACTTATTAGACAACAAGTATAGAGGGTGTAAAATAGAAGTGTTAAATGGTAATCGTATTCCTGGTATAGCACATAATGTTGCCAATAAAATGAAAGAGCTTGGTTTTAATGTTGTTAACATAGATAATGCTGACCACTTTGATTATCAAAAAACAGTGCTTATTTTGTATTCAAATGATGCCAGACTGGAAGAATATGTAACTAATTTTTTAAAAGATATACAAATAGTTCACAAAGAACAGCCCAGTAATGGTATAGATATGACTATAATAGTAGGGAAAAATATGGTATACTAAAAAAAATTTAGATTTGACTGAACGTTATGAGTTTTCCTTATTTCACAGTAATAAACAGGTTTTAAGGAGAGTTGTATTTGATTGATAATTCCCAAGAAATTGCTCTATACTTGGCATGGGCACTGGAAGAAAAAAAAGCTAAAGATACAATTATCCTTGATATTAAACAGATTTCTATTATTGCCGATTATTTTATTATCTCAACAGCTCTGTCTACTGCACATTTAAAAACTTTAATTACTACCCTGATAGAAAAAATAAAAGAGAATGAGATTAATCGCAATTTGAGTTATGAAGGTAATGAATATACTGGGTGGGTGCTGCTGGACTGTGGGGATATAGTTATACACCTTTTTTCCGAGGAAAAGAGAAATTTTTATCATCTGGAACAACTCTGGCAGGATGCAAAACAAATTCATTTCAAAATATAAGTAAGATTTAATGAAAATATATAAAATGAAATATTTTTTAAATAAATTAGGAGGTGAATAAAAGGTGAAGACTCAGAGGAAAAACTTTGGTCAATGGTTGGTAGGGATAATAATATTATTGATAGGCATTGTTTTTTTAATTGAAAACTTCTATGGAATTGAAATTTGGGAAAATGTCTGGCTTTTTTGGCCGGTAATATTTATTCTCTGGGGTCTGGTAGAATTATTACCAAGAAAATCCATCTTTTTTGGGTTAATCCTTTTGGCCATTGGAATCATATTTTTATTAAAAAATTTAGAATTATACCAATGGCCTGATTATATTTGGAAATATTGGCCGGTAATTATTATTGCTCTTGGCATTGATCAGCTAATGTTGGGACCTGAATCAGTATCAACAAAACCAATTCAAACTAATGGGAAAGTAACCAAGAAAATGCTTGTTCAAGATGATGAAATAATATGATATTCAATACTGGTGAGGCAGAATGATAGGCACTATCACTAATACGGTCACTATAATTATTGGTTGTATTATTGGGCTAATCCTGAAGGACCATTTCCCCAAAAAAATAAGCATCATTCTTTTTCAGGGAATAGGTCTTTTCTCTTTGGTTTTAGGAATACAAATGGCTATTCGCGCCCAGGAAATACTATTGATTATTTTATCTCTGGTTATAGGTGGCATTATCGGTGAGTTAATAAATATCGAAATGAATCTGGAAAAAACAGGAGAAAAAATAAAGTCATTTTTTAAACATCAGGAAGGGAAAGATAAGTTTACTGAAGGGTTTGTTACCACCAGTTTACTTTTTTGTGTAGGCTCTATGGCTATCATGGGAGCAGTTGAAGAAGGCCTTACCGGTAATCCCCACATTCTAATGGCAAAATCGGTTCTGGACGGGATCTCTTCTATCATTTTTGCTGCTTCTCTCGGAATCAGTGTATTATTCTCAGCAATCCCGGTTTTTTTATACCAGGGATTAATTGCTAAGATTGCTTTTTTGGTAAAAAACTGGATAACATTAGATATTATCAATGAAATGAATGCAGTGGGGGGAATACTCATTATAGGATTAGCCATGGGAATTTTAGATATTAAAAAGATTAAGGTAGCTAACCTGTTGCCATCTTTAGTTATAATTATTATTTTAACAACTATCAAAAAAGCCATTATTCCTGACTAAGCACCCATCAGCATTTTTAAAAATACGGAAAAATATTTTATCATATCTGAAATATTAATATATAAAAATAAAGAAAGACATTTATGATGAAAAGTCCATCTTTGGCAATAGTGGAAGATCTAAATAGGGATGCTCTGTATAAAAAGAGAGTGCTGGTCAGGGTAGACTTTAATGTTCCTTTAAGTGAGACTTTACAGGTTGAAGATGACACCAGAATAAGGGCAACCCTGGATACTATTAACTTCCTATTATCTAATAATTGTATAGTTGTTCTAATGAGTCATCTGGGAAGGCCTAAAGGTAACATTGTAGAAAAATTGAGAATGGATCCCATAGCTCACAGATTAGGAGATATTCTTCAGAAAAAAATAATCAAATTAGATGATTGTGTGGGTGATTATGTTCGTAAAGTAGTCGCAGGTTTGGTCCCTGGAGAAATTGCTTTACTGGAAAATTTGCGTTTTCATAAAGAAGAGGAAAGCAATGATCCCTTTTTTGCCCATCAATTGGCTTCACTGGCGGATATCTACGTAAATGATGCCTTTGGCGCTGCCCATAGAGCCCATGCCTCTACCACAGGAATAGCTACATACTTACCTTCTTATGCAGGGTTTTTAATGGCAAGAGAGATCAGGTCATTGGATCAACTGGTAGAAAACCCGGTCAGACCCTTTGTTTCCATAATCGGAGGGGCTAAAGTATCCGGGAAAATAGAGATATTGGAAAGATTAACCGGAATTAGTGATAAAGTTTTGATAGGGGGAGGAATGGCCTATACTTTTATAGCTGCCCGGGGCTTTGAAGTAGGGAGATCTATCTTAGAGCCAAATCAGATGGACTATGTAAGAAGATTGATGACCAAATCAAAAAAAGGATGTAAAAAAATAATTATCCCGGTAGATATCCATGCGGCTTACGACTTTAGTGAAAATTCGGAAAGTCAAAATGTCATTATAGAAAATATTGATAAAAATATGATGGGTATGGACATCGGGGAAAATACCATTGTCTTATTTAAAGAGATTATAGATGATGCTAAAACTATCTTCTGGAATGGACCCTTAGGTGTCTTTGAGATGTCTAAATTTGCCTGTGGTACCAATGAAATTGCCAGAAAAATCGCCAGTTTAAAGGGTAGGGTGTTTTCAGTAGTGGGAGGTGGAGACTCTATCTCTGCCATCAATAAACTCGGTCTGGATAATTGTTTCTCACATATCTCCACAGGTGGTGGAGCATCCCTGGAGTATGTTGCCGGCAGGAAGCTTCCCGGAATTGAGGTTTTAAGGAAATAGTTCTTCAGCAATATATCTGTACGATAAAAAACTTCTAAATACAATCCCATTTTAAGTTTAATCCCTAAAATTTAGTGCCACCAGCTCTGAAAATATTATGGTATTCTAACAGAAAAAATTTTCTTCAGGAAGGTTTTCTTTATAACTTTTAATTAAATTATCTGCAAGATATTTTCAGTTACCTCACCTCTTTTTCTATTGACAAAAATAGATTTAGAGTTATAATATTAATACCCTAGGGGGGTATACTTAGCATAAAGGAATCAGCAAAAGGATAATGGATATTGATGAAATAAACAAACTTAAAATATTGCATCGGCTAAAAAAGGTAGAAGGACAAATTCGAGGAATTCAAAGTATGCTTATAGACAATAGATCCTGTGCCGATATTTTAGCACAGGTATCTGCAGTCCATTCTGCCTTGAACAGGATCAAGAAATTGCTATTAGAAGAAAAAATTAATGCCTTTTTTAGTTTTGCTGAGGATGATTTTGAATACCAGAATTCTTTAGATGAAATTATCGAACTTATTATAAAGTTTATAAAATAGGTTCAGGAAGCCAGGCTCATTTATGTTTTGTCAGATATGTAATAAGAATAAGGCAACTATCACCATAGTTAAAATTGTTGGAGATAGTAAAACCGAATTGAAAGTATGCCCTGAATGTGCCAATTCTCTTTTGGGCAATTCTATATCCTGTCTTTCTTTTTCTCAGAACGATATAAAAGAATTACTGGATAGTCTCTTAAGCACATTTTTATCAGATCAGGAAGGAAAAAGAACTACCAGTTTTCCTCCTGAGATTTTCTGCCCTAACTGCGGATATACTTATAATGAATTTATACAAACAGGTAAATTAGGTTGTAGCCAATGTTACGAATGTTTCCGGGGTCAATTGAATCCACTCTTGCATAGACTGCATGGTCATTCACAGCATATAGGAATAGTACCACTCGCATTTCAAGAACATTTAAACAGTTTAAAAAAAATTGAGGAAATAAAGAAAGAGCTACAACAGGCAGTTATAAAAGAAGAATATGAAAAAGCAGCCCAACTGAGAGATATGATTAGAGAAGAAGAAAAGAGAGAAAAAAATGGAGATAGTAAATAATAAAGAGGCTATACTGTTACGTGAATTAAGGAACAATACAGCCCGATGGGTTAAAGGGGAAGGACCTTTAAATCACATTGTGATTAGCACCAGAATTCGATTAGCCAGAAACTTAAAAAATATTCCATTTCCATTTAAAGCAAGTGATAGACAACGGGAACAGGTATTGATGAAGATTGAAAGCCTGTTGAAAGATAGTAAACTATTGAACAATTTTAAATTAATTAACATAAATAATTTAGAAGAGAGAGATATTCAATTTTTAGTAGAAAAACGTCTGATTAGTTTAGCATTAGCTCATTTAAATTATTCCTCCCGTGCCCTTATCTATGGACCGGATGAAGTAATGAGTTTGCTGGTGAATGAGGAGGATCACTTTAGATTACAAAGCCTGTTACCGGGATACCAATTGAAAAAAGTTTGGGAAATTATTAACTGTTACGATAGAGAGATGATGAATAAAATTGATTATGCCTTTAATGAAAAGGAAGGGTTTTTAACCTGTTGCCCTACCAATTTGGGAACCGGATTGAGGGCCTCTGTTATGCTGCATTTGCCGGCATTGATAATAATGAACAAGTTGAGTGATCTGATAGCACCTATTACTAAAAAAGGCTTTGCTATCAGGGGGTTTTATGGAGAAGGCTCCAGTTTCCAGGGAAATCTATTTCAGGTCTCCAATCAGACTACCTTAGGCTTTACTGAAGGGGAAATATTGGAAAATTTAGAGATAGAAACTAAAAAGCTGATTGAGGAAGAAGAAAAAACCAGGGAAGAGTTAATATTAAATCATAGAACCTTAATGGAGGATCAGATTATGCGGGCTTATGGCATCTTAACCAATGCCAGAATTATTTCTACCAGTGAAGCATTTAATCTATTGTCTAAGGTAAGATTTGGAATTGAGTTAGGAATGTTAACTAAAATAGGTTATGATACCATTAACCGATTAATGCTAATTATTCAGCCGGGGTTTATACAGCTTTTAAAAAATCAGGAAATGAAAAAAGAGGAAAGGGATTTGTTTAGAGCAGGGTTAATACAAGAATTATTGCCCTATAAGGCAGGTTAGAATAGATGGGGAAGAGATAAAATTTAAAATATTATAAAATATAAATTGGAGAAGAAGGTAAGATGTTTAAGCGATACACTGAAAAAGTCAGAAAAGTGATTATGATGGCTCAGGAAGAGGCAGTCAATCTTAATCATAACTATATTGGAACCGAACATATCTTGGTTGGTTTAGTAAAGGAAAGTGAAGGAATTGCCGGGAAAGTCCTGCGTAACTTAGGTATTGAGGCAGATCGGGTTCTGGAAGATATCGAAAAAATAGTGGGGAGAGGAAAATATCAGGAAGTAAGTGAGATTACTTTTACACCGAGAGCCAAGAAAGTGCTGGAATTAGCCTCTCAGGAAGCCAGTCGGCTGGGACAAAATTATATTGGTACTGAACACATCCTTTTAGGACTGATAAAAGAAGGTAGTGGAGTTGCAACCAGAATTTTAACTGAAATGGGTATTGATCTGGAAAATATATATTCTCAGATTATGAAGTTACTGATGGAAAGTGACCATCCCGAAACTGCTGCCAGTGGCATTAGAAAGGAAAGTAAAGTACCAGCCCTGGATGAATTTGGCAGAGATTTAACAGAATTAGCCCGGGAAGAAAAGCTGGATCCGGTAGTTGGTAGGAATAACGAGATTCAAAGAGTAATACAGATATTAAGCCGAAGAAAGAAAAACAACCCCTGTTTAATTGGTGAAGCGGGTGTTGGGAAAACGGCCATAGTGGAAGGTTTGGCTCAAAAAATAGCAAATAATGATGTCCCGGAAATACTAAAAAATAAAAGAATAATCTCCCTTGATCTTGCTTTAATTGTAGCTGGTACCAAATATAGAGGCGAATTTGAAAAACGTCTTAAAAAAATAGTCAAAGAAGTACAGAGTTCAAACGATATAATCCTGTTTATTGACGAGCTTCATACTTTGGTTGGGGCAGGAGCTGCCGAGGGGGCTATCGACGCCTCTAATATATTAAAACCAGCCTTAGCCAGAGGTGAGATTCAGGCAATAGGTGCTACTACCACAGATGAATATAGAAAATATATAGAAAAAGATAAAGCGCTGGAAAGGCGTTTTCAACCTATTTCTGTTCCTGAACCTACTATCGAAGAGGCAATACAAATTCTGAGGGGGCTAAGAGACAGGTATGAAGCTCACCATAAATTAACTATAACTGATGAATCATTGACAGCCGCCGTAAAATTAGCAGCAAGGTATGTCTCGGGTAGATTCTTGCCTGATAAAGCCATTGATGTAATTGATGAGGCAGCATCGCGGGTTAAATTAAAAAATACGGTCTTTCCGCCAGATGTAAAAGAGGTAGAAGAACAGTTGTTAAAGGTAAGAAAAGAAAAAGAGGCTGCAGTTAGAATGCAGGAATTTGAAAAAGCGGCAAAGCTGAGAGATAAAGAGAGAAAATTTGAAGAAAAGTATGATGAGATTAAGAAGGAATGGGAAACAGGAAAAACTAAAGATAAAATAGAAGTAACTGTGGAAGATGTTGCTGAAGTTGTTTCCAGTTGGAGTGGTGTCCCGGTATACTCCTTAAAGGAAGAAGAAGCTCTGAAACTAATTCGGATGGAAGATGAATTACATAAACGGATTGTTGGGCAGGACGATGCCATTAAGGCAATATCGAGGGCCGTTCGGAGAGCCAGAGCTGGCATGAAAGATCCTAAAAGACCTATCGGTTCATTTGTTTTTTTAGGCCCCACCGGGGTAGGAAAAACTGAACTGGCTAGAAGTTTAGCAGAGTTTTTATTCGGTGATGAAAATGCCATGATCAGTCTCGATATGTCCGAGTATATGGAAAAATTTGCCGTTTCCAGATTAGTTGGCGCTCCACCGGGCTATGTCGGATATGAAGAAGGGGGCCAGTTAACTGAAAAGGTAAGAAGGCGTCCCTATTCTGTGGTATTGTTAGACGAAATTGAGAAAGCGCACCCGGATGTCTTTAATATTCTACTACAGATATTTGAGGATGGTAGATTGACTGACGCACAGGGCAGGGTGGTCGATTTTAAAAACACTGTCATAATTATGACCTCAAATGTGGGCGCTACCCTAATTAAGAAGGGAACCTCTTTAGGGTTTAGAAGTGTTCAGGAACCTGAACATATGGCTTATAAAGATATTAAAGATAGTGTAATGGGAGAGTTAAATAAAACATTCAGACCAGAATTCCTAAATAGAATTGATGAAGTGATAGTCTTTAAGAGCCTTACCCAGAATGAAATCAGACAGATTGCTGATTTATTATTAAATGAGGTTAAGGAATTGTTGGCAGAACAAAATATAACTTTTCAGGTTAGCAAGAGTGCCAAAGATATTTTGGCCAAAGAGGGTTATGATCCTAACTTTGGGGCAAGACCATTAAGAAGAACTATTGAAAGATTAGTGGAAAATCCAATATCGGAAAAAATACTTTCTGGTGAATTTAAAGAGGGAAGTAATATCGCCATTACAGCTAAAAAAGGAAAAATATTCTTTCATAAAAGCAAGATTTGCTCTTAATAAAAGGATAAACGGAAATATTACTACAACTAATTGATGTTTCTATTCTATCTTTGTTAAAAGGTTTAGATTTGTATTTAAAACATGAAAAATAGTAAGAAATATTATCTTTGTGAAAATTGTAATTTCGAAACATCTCAATGGTTAGGGCGCTGTCCTAATTGTGGAGCCTGGAATTCACTTTTACCTCTGGATATTTCAGATAAGAGTAAAAAACCAGTAAAAATAGAGAAAGAAGACCTGGCTCAACCATTAGGTGAAGTTAAATTTAATATAGAAGAACAGCGTTATCAAACGGGACTTACAGAATTTGACCGTGTTTTAGGAGGGGGTGTAGTGCCTGGTTCACTTATCTTAATAGGAGGAGAACCAGGCATTGGGAAGTCAACTTTAGCCCTGCAAATTGCTCAGCAATTAGCTCAAAGAGTTGGCAAAATATTGTATGTTACTGCAGAAGAATCATTAAATCAGATCTTTCTCAGAGCCAGTAGACTATCAGTTAATTCCAATCAGATTTACTTGTTAGCAGAAAACGATTTAGAACGTATAATTGGCCAGATGAAACACCTGAATCCAAAGGTTGCCATCATTGATTCCATACAGATTATCAGCGATACCAGCATACCATCTGCCCCTGGAAGTGTTAGCCAGGTAAAAAATTGTACATCCAGCTTAATGGAAATAGCTAAAAAAGGTAATATTTCTCTCATTATTATTGGTCATGTTACCAAAGATGGGGAGATTGCCGGGCCGAAAATTCTGGAACATATAGTAGATACGGTATTGTATTTGGAAGGGGAAAGATTTCAAACTTACCGGCTGCTTCGGGGAATAAAAAATAGATTTGGGGCTACCAATGAGTTAGGTATTTTTCAGATGGAAAATGCCGGCTTGAAAGAAGTTGTGAATCCTTCCAAGATACTGTTATCCTCCCGTTCTCATCCTATTCCCGGCACCATCACCACCATAACTTTTGAAGGAAGTCGTCCTTTGGCGGTCGAAATTGAGGCTTTAACCAGTTCTTCCTTTTTAAATTACCCTCGACGAGTAACTACCGGCGTTGATTATAATAGAGTTTCTCTAATTATTGCTGTTTTGGAAAATAAACTAAAACTACCGTTGCAAAATAAAGATATTTATATTAACACTGCTGGTGGTATTAAGATTAGTGAACCAGCTATTGATTTAGGTATTGCAGTAGCTATAGTTAGCAGTTTAAAAGGTATTGCCGTTCCTTTAGATACCGTTGTTTTTGGAGAATTAGGCCTTACAGGGGAGGTGCGAACAGTAAGCTTGTGTGAAAGAAGGCTTAAGGAAGCCCAAAATATAGGTTATAAAAAAAGTATCATTCCCTGGGATAATGCCCAGCAAATTACTGCTAACTTTAAGAATTTAAAGATAGAACCATGGCAAGACATCAGCGATATAACTAATTTTCTTAAAAATAAAAATTAAAATAGCATACTAATATATTGTTTTGTTTACACCAATATGGGCTAATGATATAATTTAAAATATTAATAATTCATTAATCATCAGTTCCATTTTCTGATCTTGAGAAGAGGGGGTGTTTCAAAAAGGTCTAGATAGTAGCTAATATTAGCTAAAACTGAATAGAGGAGGTAGTAGATTTGTCAGATTTAGCCAAAAAAATTATCTGTGCATTATTTGTTCTGGCAGGTGGAATATTTGGTTATAATTTTTTCCCTGGTCTAAAAGCATTTACTCGCTTAGATTTGTTTCTACAACAAAGATGGCTAATTCCAGTTGTTTCCTTAATTATTGGTGGTTTATTTGGTATTATTCTATTTTATCTTAGTTATAGTAAGTTAAGTTATATTGGTAGAAAAATTGTAACCTTTTTTCTAAAAATCCCTGCTCAAAAGATACTTTCCGGTGTTGTAGGGCTAATTATCGGATTAATAATTGCCAATCTGTTAGCATATTCCTTATCTTTTATTCCCTATGTGGGTAATTATCTGCCTATTATTCTAAATGTCACTCTGGGTATATTAGGGATTATTCTTGGTTTACACAAAAGGGATGAGACAGTTGGTTTTTATAAAAAAAATATTGAAAAATTAAAAAAAAGAGATAAAAGTTTACATTACCAGTTAAAGGTGTTAGATACCAGTGTTATTATTGATGGTAGAATTGCGGATATTACTCAGACGGATTTTTTAGAAGGAAAACTGATTATTCCCCGTTTTGTATTAAATGAATTACAAGCCATTGCCGATTCCTCTGAGCCTTTGAAGAGAAATAGAGGCAGACGAGGTTTAGATATTTTAAACAAAATTAATAAAATTCAGAGTAATAAAATAAAAATTATTAATCGGGATTATCCGGAATTAAAGACTGTTGATACTAAATTGATAAAATTAGCGAAAGAACTGGATGCCAAGGTTTTAACCAATGATTATAATTTAAATAAATTGGCTCAGTTAGAGAATGTAACAGTATTAAACATCAATGATTTAGCTAATGCCTTGAAATCTATTATTTTACCGGGAGAAGAGTTGGTTACTCAGATAATCAAGGAAGGAAAAGAATCAGGGCAGGGATTGGCTTATCTGGATGACGGCACTATGATTGTGATAGAAGATGGCATTAATAATATAGGTGAAAAAGTTAAAGTAACCGTAACCAGTATTTTACAAACGCCGGCAGGCAGAATGATATTCGGTCGAATTAAAGAAAGGTTAAGCAAAAAGTATCCTGAAAATAATAGTGTAAAGAAAACCAAATCTAATTTTAACAAACGTTAATAAAATTAAAAATAATTGAAGAAAAGCGAGGTAACGGAATTGAGCCTGAAATTATACAACACCTTAACCGGAAAGAAAGAAGATTTTATACCTTTGAAGGATAGACAGGTTGGTATGTATGTTTGCGGCCCCACAGTATATAACTTCTTTCATATTGGTAATGCAAGACCTTTCTTAGTTTTCGAGGTATTCAGGCGCTATCTGAAATATAAAGGATATGATGTGAAGTATGTGTCCAATTTTACTGATATTGATGACAAGGTAATTAATAAAGCCAGAGAACTGGGAACCACTTATCTCGAAGTTGCGAGAAAGTTCATCAAAGAGTATTTTCAGGATGCTGATTATTTAAATATCGGAAGGGCCGATGTTTACCCCAGGGCTACTGAACATATAGCCGAGATAATTGAGCTTATCAAAAAATTAGAAGACAAAGGTTATACCTATGTAGCTGAGGGAGATGTCTTTTTTAATGTGAATAGATTTAAAGAATATGGAAAATTATCCAAGCAAAATTTGGATGAGATACAAATCGGAGCAAGAATTGAAGTAGACGAACGAAAGAAAAATCCTTATGATTTTGTGCTCTGGAAACAAGCAAAAGAAGGAGAACCAAAATGGGATAGCCCCTGGGGTGCGGGGCGTCCTGGCTGGCATATTGAATGTTCAGCAATGTCTACTAAATATTTAGGAGAGAGTATAGATATACATGCCGGTGGGGAAGACTTAATTTTTCCACATCATGAAAATGAAATAGCACAGAGCGAAGCGGCTAGCGGAAAGGTATTTGCCAAGTATTGGATGCACAATGGTTATTTAAAGATGGATAATAAAAAAATGTCAAAATCATTGGGAAACATCTTGACTGTAAGAGAATTGTCTCAAAAATATGATGGTTCGGTCATGAGACATTTTTTGCTTTCCGCTCACTACAGGAGTCCACTGAATTATTCTTTAGAACAGATTGAACAATCCCAGAGGAGTATGGAAACATTAAGCAATACTGTATATAATCTGAATTTTATACTAGAAAAAAGCCAGCTGAATCATACTGTGGATATAAAAAGTAAAAAGCTTACGAAAATAGTGGGTCAAATGAAGGAAAAATTTATTAACGCTATGGATGACGATTTTAATACTCCTGTTGCTTTGAGTACCTTATTTCTGTTAGCTAAAGAAGCCAATGTTTATTTAAATGAGACAGGTAGTAAAAATAAAGAAACGGTGGAACAAGTATTGCAGTTTTATGAAGAATTCGGTACCGGTATTTTAGGTTTGAAATACTTTTCTCAATTAATTGAGTCAGAACAAATACTCAGAGAGGAAATTGAAGAATTAATCACAGAAAGAGAAGCAGCCAGAAAGAATAGAGATTGGAAGACCGCCGATCAAATCAGGAATAAATTGAATAACATGGGCATTATAATCGAAGATACCATAGAAGGGGTTCGTTGGAAAAAATCTTAACCAAATATTTATTAATCAAATTGGGGCTCAGAAAGATATGGCTCTGAAAGAAAGAGTTTTTAAAAATTACCAGAATTGTGATGACAGGTATTTAATAAGTTTGGCGCAGAGTGGCAATGCTATCGCTGAATACCGTTTAATCAACCGATATAAAAAAATCGTAAAGATGAAAGCTAGGGCATATTTTTTAATTGGAGCAGATACTGAAGATATTATTCAGGAGGGAATGATCGGATTGTATAAAGCCCTAAGAAGTTTTGATAATACCAAATCAGCTTCTTTCAGAGTGTTTGCTGAAATATGTATTAACAGACAGATAATAACTGCCATAAAAATGGCTTCTCGGAAAAAGCATATACCCCTTAATTACGGTATTTCTTTGAATCAGCCAATAGATCATATTGAGAGTGATAACAGAACACTGATAGATATCGTTGATGATTTAAATATAAATGACCCTATGGATATATTTCTTACCAGGGAAAGTTTGCAAGAGTTAAAAATAAAATTAAATAATATTCTTTCCGTTTTGGAAAGAAAGATGCTAAAAGCATATCTGGAAGGAAAAACATATCAGGAAATTGCCCTGGAAATCAAAAAAAGTCCTAAAAGTGTAGACAATGGTATGCAAAGAATTAAGAGAAAATTGGATTTACTTGGCAAACATGATTGACTTAAATTAAAAAAATAATTATAATGTTCTATGTTGCCGGTGTAGCTCAGCAGGTAGAGCAGCTGACTTGTAATCAGCAGGTCATCCGTTCGAATCGGATCATCGGCTCCAGGAGATAGTTATCACTTATTGGGGAGGTACCAAAGTGGTTAAATGGAGCGGACTGTAGATCCGTTGGCTGAACGCCTTCGAAGGTTCGAATCCTTCCCTCCCCACCATTTGCCCGCGTAGCTCAGTTGGTTAGAGCGCATCCTTGGTAAGGATGAGGTCACCGGTTCAACTCCGGTCGTGGGCTCCAGGAATAGATAAATTTAATTGGTTAAGAAGTTTTGTTAAAAATATCTCCATACTTTTAACAAAAAGTATATATAAACTAAAATTTAAGTAAATTTGAATAAGCAACCTTTTAAGGAGGAAAAACAAAATGGCTAAAGAAAAGTTTGTCCGTAGCAAGCCGCATGTCAATATAGGTACTATTGGTCATGTCGACCACGGTAAAACAACTCTTACTGCAGCAATTACCAAGTATCTCTCTGGTAAGAAGTTAGCACAGGCCAAAGCCTTTGATGAAATAGATCGTGCTCCGGAAGAAAAAGAAAGAGGGATTACCATCTCCGTATTCCATGCCGAATATGAGACCGAAAAGAGGCATTATGCCCATATTGACTGTCCCGGTCATGCCGATTATGTGAAGAACATGATTACCGGTGCCGCCCAGATGGATGGAGCTATCCTGGTAGTCTCAGCAGCCGATGGCCCCATGCCTCAGACCCGGGAACATATTCTCTTATCCCGCCAGGTAGGGGTACCCTATATCGTGGTCTTTTTGAATAAGGTCGATATGGTAGATGATCCTGAATTGATCGAACTGGTAGAGATGGAAGTAAGGGAATTGCTGAGCGAATATGAATTTCCCGGTGATGATATCCCGGTTATCAAAGGTTCAGCCCTGAAGGCCCTGGAAGCCGATCCTGCCAAGCAGGATGATCCGGCCTATAAGCCTATTCAGGAATTGCTGGATGCCGTTGACAGTTACATACCTACACCTATGCGTGATGTAGATAAACCATTCCTGCTTTCGGTAGAGGATGTCTTTACCATTACCGGCAGGGGAACAGTGGCTACCGGCCGGGTAGAGCGCGGGGTAGTCAAGGTTGGTGACCCGGTAGAGATAGTAGGATTAAGTGATAAACCAAAAAAGACCGTAGCAACCGGTGTGGAGATGTTCCGTAAGCTCCTGGATCAGGCCCAAGCTGGTGATAATGTAGGCATACTACTGCGTGGTGTAGACAAAAAAGAGATTAAACGTGGACAGGTTATTGCTGCCCCTGGTACCATTACTCCTCATACCAAATTTAAGGGAGAGGTTATTATTCTTACCAAAGAAGAGGGTGGCAGACATACCCCCATCTTCAGCGGCTACCGTCCCCAGTTCTTTTTCAGAACCACAGACGTAACCGGTAATGTCACTCTGCCCGAAGGAGTGGAAATGGCTATGCCTGGTGACAACCTGACCATCACCGGTACTCTCATCACCCCCATTGCTATGGAAAAGGGTGTTCGTTTTGCTATCCGGGAAGGTGGCAGAACTGTGGCAGCAGGAGTGGTTACTGAGGTTGTTGAGTAAGTAAAAGATGGTATACTAAAATATTTACTAAAACACTTTTTATAAGACTGGGATGTAGAGAAAGCCCAGTCTTAATTATTGTGTTTTGAGAAATAAGATAGCCTGCTTGACAGGTATGATAAAATGTGTTAGATTTAATTTCGTAAATTTTCTCTGATAGTGAGGAAGAAAATGAGAGACAGAGTAGTATTAGCTTGTTCTGAATGTAATAATCGAAATTATTATAGCTATAAAAATAAGAAAAATACCACTGAAAAAATTTCTCTTAAAAAATATTGCAAGTTCTGTCAAAAGCATACCTTGCATAAAGAAAGCAAATAAGGATATTTTTAAAAATATCTTTATAAGTTGGAGATCAATATGCAGGTCCGTAGCTCTAACGGGAGAGCACCGGACTCCAAATCCGGGGGTTGCAGGTTCAAATCCTGCCGGGCCTGCCAGATAATCACAAAAAATTATAAAATGGTGCTGAAAAGGTGAGAAATGAAAATTAGTCAAGTTTTTCAAAAATTAATTAGCTTTATTAAAGAAGCCAGGGCTGAGCTAAAAAAAGTTACCTGGCCAAATAGAAAAGAATTAATCAGCAGCACTGTTGTAGTTATGATTACAGTGGTACTGGTTGCTATTTATCTAGGTGTAATTGACCTTTTCTTTTCTCGAATTGTAACCATGATTTTGCAGTGAATAGTTTAAGAAGAGCTAAATAAATATATATAATATAATACCCTACCGGGAGGGTGATTTAAGATAATAAGAACAGATGAAGATAAGGGATGGTATGTAGTTCATACCTATTCAGGATATGAAAATAAAGTTAAGGTAAACCTGGAGCAGCGGGTTAAATCTATGGGAATGGAAGACCAGATATTTCAGGTTTTAATACCCACAGAGAGGGTTCTGGAAACAAAATCAGGTAAAAAAAAATATGTACAAAAAAAAGTTTTTCCTGGTTATGTGGTAGTACAAATGAAATTGAATAACGAATCCTGGTATGCAGTCAGGAATACACCTGGAGTTACCAGGTTTGTTGGTTCAGGTGGTAAGCCTGTTGCCCTGGCAGAAAATGAAATTAAAAATATCTTAAAGCAAATGGGCAAAGGTGAGAAAAAGCCAAAGATAGATATAGAAATCGGAACAAGTGTTAATATTATTAATGGCCCATTTACCGGCTATACTGGAAATGTTAAGGAGATAGATACACAAAGAAGTAAGTTAAAGGTCTTTTTAACTATCTTTGGCAGAGAAACATCGGTAGAGCTAGAATTTACTGATGTGGAAAGATATTAGAAGTACATCTTTATATTATCATGTTTATAAGTTTTTATATTTATTAACTTGTTAATGTATAACCAAATATGTAGCATGAAGAGGTGTAATGAGAATGGCTAAAAAAATAATTGCCAGTATTAAACTGCAAATTCCTGCTGGAGCTGCCAATCCGGCACCCCCTGTTGGGCCGGCGTTGGGACAACATGCTCTCAATATAATGGAATTTTGTAAAGCATTTAATGAACGAACCAAACAGGATATTGGTACTGTTATACCGGTTGTTATCACGGTATATCAGGATAGAACTTTCGATTTTATATGCAAAAAGCCACCGGTGTCCTTTTTATTAAAAGAAGCAGCAAAAGTAGAAAAAGGTTCTGCTGAACCCAATAAAAGTAAAATTGCCAGGATAACAAAAGAAAAAGTAAAAGAAATTGCAGAAATAAAGATGCCTGACCTTAATACTGACCGGCTTGAAAGTGCTATGAAAATTGTAGAAGGCACAGCCCGTAGCATGGGTATAGAGGTAGGGTAATTTTTAGGATGTTTCTGATTTTTAAGGATTTAAATAAGAAGGTAATGCTGAGTTAATACGTGGGAGGAAATTATCCATTTTTACCACAAGGAGGAAAATGTATTGAAAAACAGAGGTAAGAAATTTTTAGAAACTACAAAGAAATATGATAAAGCCAAACTGTATACTATAAAAGAAGCAGTAACCTTAGTAAAAGAATTAAGCTGGGTTAATTTTACTGAAACAGTCGATATAGCAATACGTTTGGGCGTTAACACTCGTCGTTCAGAAGAACAGGTTAGAGGAGCAGTTGAGCTGCCACACGGAACCGGCAAACAGAGTAGAGTCTTAGTATTCGCAGAAGCTGAAAAAGCAAAAGAAGCAGAAGAAGCCGGCGCAGATTTTATTGGAGGAAATGATTTAGCGGAAAAAGTTCAAAGTGGATGGACTGATTTTGATTCAGTTATCGCTACACCGGATATGATGAAAGTTGTAGGGAAATTAGGACGAGTTTTAGGCCCCCGGGGTTTGATGCCCAATCCTAAACTTGGCTCGGTAACCTTTGATATTAAAAATGCAGTATTATCGGTTAAAAAGGGAAAAGTAGAATACAGAGCCGATCGCTTTGGAATTGTTCATGCTATTATCGGTAAGATAAATTTTTTGGATGAACAGCTTATTGATAATTTTTACGCTATTTTAGAGGCAGTTTTAAAAGCAAAACCACCTACTTCCAAAGGTCGCTATATGCTGAGCATCACCATTTCTTCTACCATGGGTCCCGGGGTTAGATTGGATGTTTTAAAAACTCTGAGTGAGGTTGAAAAGAGATAAGAAAAAAACTAATTTAATACAATATTATACTATTAATCCTTAGATCACCGGTACCAATAAACTGTTCAATTGAGACAGAAGGGATAATTGGTTGAAAACCAGCCTGTGTAGGAATTCGAGAAAAAATCCTTCCTTACATACATCTAAGGCAGGATTTTTTAGTTTATGCAAAAAGCAGAACAACATAGAAAGGAGGGAGCTAATTGCCATTACCTAGAGAAAAAAAAGAAGTAATTATTCAGGAATTGAAAGAAGAACTGGAAAAATCTCCCAGTATTATTTTGGCCGACTTCCAAGGTCTTAATGCAAAAAGTATTGCTCAACTCAGAAATACCTTAAGAGATAATGATATTAAATTCAAGGTATACAAGAACACCTTAATAAAAAAAGCTGTTCAGAAAATGGGTTTAGAGAGATTAACCACTAATTTAGCAGGTTGCACTGGTATTGCTTTTGCTAAGGATGATTCACTGTTACCCGTTAGATTGCTTTACCGGTATTCCCTGGATAGCCAGAATTTATTTAAATTGAAGATTGCATTACTGGAAGAAAAAGTTTTCCTGGAAGAAGAACTGCAAAGAGTTGCCTTATTACCTGACAAAGAAGAGTTATTAGTAAAAATGCTCGGTAATATGAAAGGTCCCATCAGTTCATTTGTTTATATGGTAAGGTCACCGCTGTCAGGATTGATTAATGTCTTGGAGCAAATTCGAAAAAGAAAATCAGAGTAGTAAAATAAAAAAGAATTTAATAAGTTTTAAAAATGAATGAGAGGAGGCGGAATTCTTGAAAGAAAAGGCAGAGATAAAGGATGAAACTATGACAGAAAAAGAAAACGATGAAAAATTATTAAAAAAAGAGATTAAAAAAGAAATTCTTAATGAAAAAGAGGTAAAAATGTCTGAGGAAAAAGATAGTAACAAAAATATTCAGGAAATTATGGAAAAATTGGAGAAATTAACTGTATTAGAATTGGCTGATTTAGTTAAAGCGTTGGAAGATAAGTTTGGAGTTAGTGCAGCTGTACCGATGGCTGCCCAAGCTGTAGTAGCTACTCAGGGAGATGCTTCTACAGCCAAGGAAGAAGAGCAAACAGAATTTGATGTTGTTTTAAAAGAGGTAGGTGCTAATAAAATCCAGGTAATTAAGGAGGTTAGAGCTGCAACCGGCTTGGGTTTAAAGGAATCAAAGGAATTGGTAGAAGGAGCTCCTAAGAATGTTAAAGAAAAAATTGAATTGAAAGAAGCCCAGGCTTTGAAAGAAAAATTGGAAGCAGTTGGTGCAACTGTAGAAATAAAGTAAATTTTTTCTAACTAACTGTAAATTTACTGGTAATATTTTCATAATAGAAAATCAACTAGAGCTATTTATTTGGATTAAATAGAAATAAGAGTTTTCATTAATCTAAATAATGGCTTAAATAATTATGACAAAATGAAGAAGATATCCGTCTAAAAAATGGATATCTTCTTGACTTTTTTTATTAATAATGATAAACTTTATATTTGCAATAAATTCCCAAAAAGGTTGGTGTTCAGAAGTGCAGAACCGTAAATTAAATATTTTGGATTACTCCAAAATAAAAAATTATATTGACCCTCCCGATTTTCTTGATGTTCAAAAACAATCTTTTCAAAAATTTATTCAAAAAGATATTCTTCCAGAAAAACGGCTGAATATTGGCTTGCAAAAAGTATTTAAAGATGTTTTTCCTATTCAGGATTTTACCGGAAATCTTGTTTTGGAATATATGGGCTATACTATTAAAGAACCAAAATATACTCCCCTGGAATGCTGGGCAAGAGGTAGTACTTACTCAGCACCGCTTGAGGTAAGAATTAGTCTGCATAACAAAAAAAATGGTGAAATAAAAGAAACGGATGTTTTTATGGGAGAAATCCCATTGATGACTGATAGTGGTAGTTTTATTATTAATGGGGCCGAAAGGGTCGTTGTTAACCAATTAATACGTTCTCCGGGCATTTATTATGGCAGTGAAGAGTATGGTGAGAGTAAAACCTTATATAATTTTAGAATCATTCCTAATAGAGGTTCCTGGTTGGAATTTGGCTTTGACAGTAATAATATGATTTATGTCAGAATCGATAAAAAGAGAAAAATACCTGCCACCACTCTTTTACGGGCTCTTGGTTATGAAAGTAATGAGCAAATATTAGATTTATTTGATAATATGGGAATTATAGAGGAGACTTTAGCAAAAGACAATACTACCAATAAGAATGATGCATTGGTGGAAATCTTTAGAAGGCTGAGACCTAGCGAACCACCTACTGATAGAAATACCCGACAATTATTAGAAAGATTATTATTCGATCCCAAAAGGTATGACCTGGCGGATGTTGGCAGATATAAAGTAAACCAAAAATTAAATATTCAAAAAAGGATTTTGGATAAAACTACTGCAAAAAATATTAATGACCCGGATACTGATAAACTACTGATCAAGAAAAATGTTCTTATTAACAAAAAAAATGCTGAATTAATTAATCAATCCGGTGTTGAGAAGATCTATGTTTATAATGATAATGATGAAGAGATTGCAGTTTATAACGAAAAAAACCAGACCACAGTTAACTTATATGATTCTGAGGAAGGCATTTTAAATGAGAATATCATTGGGTTAGAGCTATTGGAAGATATTGCTGATCCAGAGACTGGCGCCCTGATTGCTAAAAATGGTCAAACACTTGATAAGAAAATAATCAATAAAGTCGGTCAGGCAAATCCTACGGTAACAGTAAAAAAGGGGAATGCTTTAACCAAAGATGATCTGGTCGCCTCCCTGAGATATTTGGTTAACCTTTATTATGGAGTAGGTAATATTGATGATATAGACCATTTAGGAAATAGAAGGGTAAAAACTATCGGAGAATTATTATTGGATCAATTTTACATCGGTCTGGTTAGGATGGAAAGAGTAATTAAGGAAAGAATGACCATACAGCCAGATCTTTCTTCAGTAACTGCGCAGGCATTAATAAATATAAGACCACTGGTTGCCTCTATAAAGCAATTTTTTGGAAGCAGTCAATTATCCCAATTTATGGACCAAACCAATCCTCTTTCTGAGATCACTCATAAAAGAAGATTATCTGCACTTGGCCCTGGTGGTTTAACCAGAGAAAGAGCAGGTTTTGAAGTCCGTGATGTTCATTATAGTCATTATGGCAGAATTTGTCCTATCGAAACACCTGAAGGACCAAACATTGGGCTAATAGGTTCCTTAAGCATCTATGCCAGAATCAATGATTTCGGTTTTATTGAAACTCCCTACCGGAAAGTTGAAGATGGTTATGTTACCGATAAAATTATTTATCTTGCCGCAGATGAAGAAGACCAGTATAAAATAGCTCAAATAAATATAAAAATTGATGAAAAGCAAAAAATTATTCAGGAGGAGATTCCCTGCAGATACCGAGATGTCTATTTAACAGTTTCTCCAGCTGAGGTCGATTTTATAGATGTGGCACCGAATCAGATGGTTAGTATCTCTGCCAGTTTAATTCCCTTTTTAGATCACGATGATGCCAACAGGGCGTTAATGGGAACTAATATGCAAAGACAATCTGTACCAGTAATAAAAACAGAAATGCCTTTAGTAATGACTGGTATGGAAAATAAAGTTGCTCGTGACTCAGGAACAATTACTATATCAGAAGAAGATGGGGTAGTGGAAAAGGTAGATGCAAAAAGAATTGTTATTAAAAGCAATCAGGGCAATAGCAAAGAGTATTCTTTAAAAAAGTTTCATCGTTCAAATCAGGGAACCTGCATTAACCAGATGCCGATAGTTGAGGAGGGTCAGAAAATAGCTAAAAATACTGCCATCGCTGATGGGCCCAATACCGATCAGGGATATCTATCATTGGGGAGAAATGTGCTGGTAGCTTATATGTCCTGGGAAGGATATAACTTTGAAGATGCCATAGTGATAAGTGAGAAATTAGTTCAGGAAGACACTTTTTCCTCTATTCATATAAGTGAACACCAATGCGATGCCCGTGACACCAAATTAGGACCGGAAGAGATAACTGCGGATATACCTAATATTGGTGAAAGTAGTTTAGCAAATTTGGATGAAGATGGGATTATTCGTGTTGGAACAGAAGTAGAAGCGGGTGATATTTTAGTTGGTAAAGTTACTCCTAAAGGGGAAACAGAACTGGGACCTGAAGAAAGATTATTGAGGGCAATATTTGGAGAGAAAGCTCGAGAGGTCAGAGATACCTCCCTGAGAGTACCGCATGGAGACCGTGGAAAAGTAATAGATGTGAAAGTATTTTCCCGGGAGAGCGGTGATGAAATTCCACCCGGTGTGAATAAGATAGTTAAGGTATTTATTGCCCAAAAACGTAAAATATCAGAAGGTGATAAAATATCGGGACGACATGGTAATAAAGGTGTTATAGCTAAGATATTACCCATAAATGACATGCCGTTTTTACCTGATGGTACTCCGGTTGATATTGTTTTAAACCCTCTGGGAGTTCCTTCCAGGATGAATGTGGGACAAATACTAGAACTCCATTTAGGATGGGTAGCCAAAACCCTGGGTCTTAATATAATTACTCCAGTTTTTAACGGAGCTACCGAAGATGATATAGTAAAAGCATTAACTGATGCTGGCTTACCCAGCGATGGCAAGAGTGTTTTGTATGATGGAAGGACGGGGTTACCCTTTAATCAAAAAGTTAGTGTTGGCTACAGTTATATACTGAAACTAATTCATCTAGTAGATGATAAAATTCATGCTCGTTCTACCGGACCTTATTCCTTAGTTACTCAGCAACCACTGGGAGGGAAGGCGCAATTCGGAGGGCAAAGATTTGGAGAAATGGAAGTGTGGGCTTTAGAGGGATATGGAGCAGCTTATAATTTACAGGAAATGTTAACTGTTAAATCAGATGATGTCACAGGAAGGATAAAAACCTACGAATCTATCGTTAAGGGCGAGAATATCCCGGTTCCCGGAACACCAGAGTCATTCAAGGTATTGATAAGAGAGTTAAGAAGTCTCTGTTTGAATATTAAAATAATGGATCGTGATGGTAAAGAAATTGAAATTAAAGAAGACCTTGATTCCAAAGAAAGAATTGATCAGGATTTTATAGACTATCAGACTTAATCAGACACAAGTTTTCAGTCTTGTTTTAGCCATGATCGTAAAAATTTAAGTATATTTAATTACCTAAGATTATTAAAATGGAGGTAATTTGGTTGGATATTTCTAAAAGAATTAACGCTATAACAATAGGATTAGCTTCGCCAGAGAATATTCGGAAATGGTCCTATGGGGAAGTTAAAAAGCCCGAAACTATTAATTACAGAACTCTTAAACCAGAGAAAGACGGTTTATTCTGTGAACGAATATTTGGTCCGGTAAAGGATTGGGAATGTAGCTGTGGAAAATATAAGAGGATTAGATACAAGGGGGTTATATGTGACCGCTGTGGTGTCGAGGTAACAAAGTCGATTACCCGGCGTGAGAGAATGGGACATATTGATTTAGCCTGTCCCGTTTCACATGTCTGGTATTTTAAGGGTATTCCCAGCCCGTTGGCATTATTGTTAAATATTTCACCAAGAAGTTTGGAGAAAATCCTCTATTTTGCCCCAGATAGAAGGAGAGAACAGCTTTATGAGATTCAAAAAATGGATGATGATTCGGAAAATGCGGGTAGAATATTTTTTGAAAATGAAGTTATAACTGAAACTGAATACAAGATTCATAAAATGTATAACCCTGATTTCAATGCTGAATTGTTGTATAGGATTAAACAGACCAAAATATTTTCCCATAAAGTGGGAGATATCATCAACAAAGATAGATTGCTGGAACTTCAGGAAATATTTGGAAAATTGTTTTTTACTGTAGAACAAAATTTGCCATATGATTTAACTCGGCAAGAAGCAGAATTTGATATAGATGATGAGAATTTTGTAATAGATGAGATAGGCGATACCAAAGAAAGCAAGGATAAGAGTGAAGCTATCTCAGAAAAATCTTCTGAAATAGCGCAAGCAGAAGAAAAGAGCGAACAAATTGGGGAAATCAATTATAGAATATTAGAAATAGAAGGATTAATTCCAGAAAGCAAATTAGCTGATTTACAAGAGCAAGAACCCGGACTGGCTAAGAAAACAACTTTGGCAAAGCAAACAGTCGAAGAGACTTGTTATGTAGTAATTAATCCCAAAAATACCAATCATAAGATAGGGGATATAATATTAGAATCCGAAAACAGGCTTCATAATTATTATGACCCCGAGTTTCAGGCAGGGGTAGGAGCTGAAGCGGTCAGAAATTTATTAAAAGATCTCAACCTGGATTCTTTAAATATGGAATTGCGCGAAGAATTAAAGCATTCTTCCGGACAAAAAGCTAAAAAAACGATCAGAAGATTGCAGATTATTGACGCATTCCGAAAGAGTAACAGTAAACCGGAGTGGATGATACTTGATGTACTTCCGGTAATCCCACCTGATTTGAGGCCTATGGTACAGTTGGAAGGTGGCAGATTTGCCACCTCTGATTTAAATGACCTTTACCGTAGAGTTATTAACCGAAACAATCGATTAAAAAGGTTATTGGAATTAGGAGCCCCTGATATTATTGTTAAAAATGAGAAAAGAATGCTGCAGGAAGCAGTTGATGCTTTGATTGATAACGGCAGAAGAGGTCACGCAGTTCTAGGTGCAGGAAATCGTCCTCTTAAGTCCTTAAGTGACCTATTGGAAGGAAAGAAGGGCAGGTTCAGACAAAATCTGTTAGGTAAAAGAGTCGATTATTCAGGCCGTTCAGTCATTGTCGTTGGTCCCAAACTTAAAATGTACCAGTGCGGAATACCAAAAAAGATGGCTTTAGAATTATTTAAACCATTTGTAATGCATAGTTTGGTTAAGAGAGAATTAGCCCATAATATTAAAACTGCTAAAAAACTAGTTGAACAGGAATCACCGGAAGTCTGGAATATTTTACAGGAAATAGTGGAAGAACATCCTGTTTTATTAAACAGAGCTCCTACTCTTCATAGGTTGGGGATTCAAGTTTTTAAGCCGGTATTAGTGGAAGGAAATGCCATACAACTACACCCGCTGGCTTGCCCTGCTTTTAATGCCGATTTCGATGGCGATCAAATGGCTGTACATGTTCCTCTGTCCACTGAGGCGCAAACTGAAGCAGAAATGTTAATGCTGGCGAGCAATAATGTTTTATCTCCAGCCAACGGTACGCCAATTGCCCTTCCTTCGCAAGATATCATTTTAGGATGTTATTATCTGACCATGAAAGAAAAGGGGGCTAGGGGCGACAAGAACATTTTCGCTAATCCTGAGGAAGCCATCAGGGCACAGGAAGATGGATACATAGATATTCATGCTGTTGTAAAAGTTAGAGTAAAAGGTAAAATTGAAGAAACAACCATTGGCAGGGTTTTGTTTAACCAGGTCTTGCCTGAAGGTATGAAATTTGTTGATATGACCATCGATAAAAAGAAATTAGCTCATATTATTTCATACATTTATCGGCAGTATGGTCAGGATGTAGCCGTTGATTGCCTTGATGACATTAAAGAATTAGGTTTTCATTATGCCACTATTTCTGGTCTGACTATCGGGATTATGGATTTGGAGATACCTTCAGAAAAAGAAAAAATATTGGAAGAAGCGGAAAGAAATGTTACCAAAATTAAAGAGCAATATAATTATGGTTTGATTATGGAAGAGGAAAGAATAGAGAAAATCATCAATGCTTGGACTGAAGCAGCCGACCAGGTTATAAGTGCTATCTTAAGCAATCTAAGCAGCTTTAATCCACTTTATACAATAGTTGATTCGGGAGCCCGAGGAAGCCGAAGACAGATTGGACAATTGGCGGGAATGAGAGGCCTAATGGCAGACCCCTCTGGCAAAATTATTGAATTTCCGATACGTTCAAATTTCAGGGAAGGATTATCCTGTTTGGAATATTTCATTTCCACACATGGAGCAAGAAAAGGATTAGCTGATACTGCTCTTAGAACATCCAAATCAGGTTACTTAACCAGAAGATTAATCGATGTAGCCCAGGATGTTATTATTATGGAGGATGATTGTGGTACCAATGATGGCGTGATCGTGTCCGATATTGTAGAGGATGGGAATATTATTGAGAAGTTAGAGGAAAGAATTTTAGGACGCACAGCTTTAGAAGACCTGATAGGTTCAGAAAATGAAGAAATCCTGGTTCGCAGAGGCGAAAACATAGATGAGAAGATTGTAAAAAAGATTATTGACGCAGGTATAAAAGAGGTTAAAATACGTTCACCTCTGACCTGTGCTTCCAAACAGGGTATTTGTGCTAAATGTTATGGCAGAGATCTATCCACCGGCAAAATGGTGACTATCGGTGAGGCTGTTGGCACTATTGCTGCTCAATCTATTGGTGAGCCTGGGACACAATTGACCTTAAGGACTTTCCACACTGGTGGTATAAAGATTACCGGTGAAGATATTACCTTAGGTTTACCCAGAGTGGAACAATTGTTTGAAGTAAGAAAACCCAAAAAGCAAGCAATTATAAGTGAAATAAATGGCTATGTCGATGCAATCAAAGAAGAGCAGGTTCCCTTCCGGAAAGATGTTATTATAAAATCGGAAACTGAAGTATTATCCGGGAAGAATAAAGAGGTTAAGAAAAAGGTATATCCCATACCCAAAGATTTAAGAATCATAGTTGAAGAAGGGCAAAAAATAATGGCTGGACAAAAACTTACTACAGGCTTTATCGATCCCGGTGATATTTTAAGAATCCAGGGTATTAAGGCTGTACAAAAATATCTCTTAGAACAAGTCCAGGCTGTTTATCAATCACAGGGCGTTACTATTAACGATAAGCATATTGAAGTAATTGTCAGGCAGATAGCACGACTGAATAAGATATATGTAAGAGCTTCACGTGATTCTGAATTGCTTTCCGGTGAATCGGTATATGTATCAGATTTCGAACAAGCCAATAAAAAAGTTGCTCAGGAAAATGAGGAAATTCGAAATAGTAACAGAGGCTTGTTGCTAAATAAAACGTTAGTTAACTGTATCTCGGGAAATAAAAACGAGACTCTGATCGAGAAGGATACCGTTATTGATGAAAATATCATTAGCAAAATTGAGAATTCTGAATGTTTAAGTTTTGATGTACTGGATGAAAATGATAGAACTATAAATATAGTGCAGGGTGAAATTAATTTTGTAGAACGAATAAAAGATTATATTTTTATTGGCAGTGTTACTGAGGATATTGATAATGACAAAGATACTATGACTGCTGAATTTGAAGGGGTCAATTTGCAGAAACTTAAAGGAAATTCGATAACTAAAGACATTGCTTTAGATTTAGCAAGAAATAGTATAAATAGAATTCGAATCTTTAAGCCGGAGTTAAGTGCCGGATTAGTGGGTAAAATATTGGCACAGGATATTAAAAGTCCGGATGGGCAGACTTTAATTGTTTCCGCCAATACAGTTTTAGAAGAAAATGATATTAAACAAATTACAGAACAGCAATGTGAAAAAATAGAAATCTGGAGTGATATTAAAGAAAATAATATTAAGGAAAACTTATTAAACATTATCAAGGATGATGTTATCGGTAAAAACTTAGGCGAAGAGTTAAGGGAACCCAAAACGGGAAACATTATTGCTGATAAAACACAACCAGTGAGTAAAAGTATTATCAGAAAAGCTTATTCAGCAGGAATCAGCGATATACCCCTGGAAGATGGCAGATTCTTTTCTTTGGAGGGGAGAGCACTCGATTACATCTATCATAATCTTTTAGGTAAGATAATTGCTCAGGATATTGATGATAAAGAAACTGGAGAAATAATAATTCCTACCGGTGAAAAAATTACCAAAAACAATGCTCAGCTATTGATTCAACATGGGGTTGAATTAGTGAAGTATAGAGCTGAAGATAGTGTACCAGAATTAGTATTATTAATTGAAAATATTGGTTTTATGAAAAGGATAAAACTCCCGGCTGTAGGAATGCCTATTATACAAGGCATTACCCAGGCTTCTTTATCAACAGAAAGCTTCCTATCAGGGGCTTCTTTTCAGAGGACTACTCATGTCTTAACCAATGCCTCAATCAAGGGTAAGGTAGATTACCTGTGCGGTTTAAAAGAAAACGTAATTATTGGAAATATCATACCAGCCGGTACTGGTTTAACTCAATATAGAGATATTGCAATAACCTCTCAGTATGAAGAAGAATTAGAAAAAGAGGCACAGGTCGAGAATAAGGAAGTAATTACACACCAACAGGAACCTAACAGTCAAAGTCTTTCAGAAATTGTTGGCAATAATGACAATGAAACCTAAATTGAGGCTATATATAAATATCTTTTATAAAATATGGTTAATAAGTATAAATTATTATTGACATCAAGGAATGATGTTGTTAAAATGTTTAAGTATTTTAACCTGGTATTACTTAGAAAAAAGGTGGTATAAATATGCCAACAATCAGTCAATTAGTTAGAAATAGAAGAAAGAGATTAGTCAAAAAATCCGGTACCCCGGCTTTGAAAGGCTCGCCATTGAAACGCGGTGTTTGCACACGTGTCTGGACTATAACACCTAAGAAGCCTAACTCTGCCTTAAGAAAAGTAGCCAGGGTGAGACTGTCTAATAATATGGAAGTAACTGCCTATATTCCCGGAATAGGCCATAGCCTGCAAGAACATTCTATTGTGTTGATCAGGGGAGGCAGAGTAAAGGATTTACCCGGTGTTAGATACCATATTGTCAGAGGTGTGATGGATGCTACCGGAGTAGAGGGAAGAAAACAGGGTCGCTCTAAATATGGAGCTACCAGACCAAAGAAGTAACAGATATTTTCAAAATATATTATAATAATTAATTATAAATGTTTTAATATTAGGCGTAATTGAGGTGGATGGCAGATGTCCAGAAAACGAAAGGCAACCAAGCGCGAAATAAAGGAAGATCCTATATATCAGGATAAACGAGTGGCTAAATTTATTAATCACATCATGTGGGATGGTAAAAAAAGTATAGCCAGCCAGGTATTCTATGATGCTATGAATATTGTTAAAGAAAAGACTAAAAAAGACCCACTGGAAGTTTTTAACCAGGCTATGGAAAATGTCATGCCCGTACTGGAAGTCAAGTCTAGAAGGGTTGGTGGTGCGAGTTACCAGGTGCCTGTTGAGGTTGCTCCGGGGAGAAGGGTTACCTTAGCTATGAGGTGGATAATAGGTTACAGCAGAGGAAAAACTGGAAAACCATTTGCTGAAAAATTAGCATCTGAGCTAATGGACGCAGCACAGGGAGCAGGATCATCTTTTAAGAAAAAGGAAGATACACATAAAATGGCTGAAGCAAACAAAGCTTTTGCTCATTATCGTTGGTAAATATTATTAGTTATGATTATTAAAGAAAAAAATGAATTAGTTAAAATTAGGAAATCGGTAAAAGAAAAGTTGATGAATAATTGTTCTATGTCAAATATTATGAACTTACAGACTGTAAGAAATATAGGAATTATGGCCCATATAGATGCCGGCAAGACAACCGTTACCGAGAGAATACTGTATTATACTGGTAGAGTTCACAAAATGGGTGAGGTTCATGACGGTACTGCGACTATGGATTGGATGCCTCAGGAAAGAGAACGAGGTATTACAATTAGCTCTGCAGTTACAACATCTTTTTGGAAAGGTTATCAAATTAATATTATCGATACACCCGGCCATGTAGACTTTACCGTTGAAGTCGAGCGTTCTTTAAGGGTTTTAGATGGAGCAATTGTCACTTTTTGCGCCGTAGGCGGAGTAGAGCCACAGACCGAAACCGTTTGGCATCAGGCTGATCGTTACCATGTTCCTCGTATAGCATTTATCAATAAGATGGACCGTGTTGGGGCAAATTTTTATGGCACTGTGAAGATGATTAAAGACAAATTTTCTACTATACCTTTGATTATTCAATTACCCTGGGGGAGCGAAGGAAGTTTTCAGGGAATCATAGATATTATCACTATGAAAGCTTATTCCTATACTATTGATTCTGAGGGTATCAATTATTGTGTGGAAGAAATTCCAGACGAATATAAAAAAGTTGCTGAAAAAACTCAAAAAAATATGATGGACATTTTGTCGGAAGAAGATGAATTATTTCTGGAAGAATACCTATATGGTCAAGGTATTAGCACAGAACGGATATATGAAGCTATTAGACAGGCTACCATAAAAAATAGAATAGTCCCGGTATTATGTGGTTCAGCCCTTAAAAATAAAGGTATACAACTGCTTCTGGATGCTGTCACCAGATATCTGCCTTCACCCTTAGAGATATTGCCTATTAAGGGTGAGAACCCTTACACCGGAAAAGAAATAATTAGAAAAACAGATGCTAAAGAACCATTATCAGCATTGGTTTTTAAAGTTTCCACTGATCCTTTTTTTGGTAGATTGTGTTTTGTCAGAGTTTATTCAGGTATATTAAAAGAAGGTTCCTATATCTATAATTCCACTCAAAATATTAAAGAAAGAATAAACAGATTAGTTAAAATTCATGCAGATCATAAAGAACAAGTAAAAGAGGTTTCTGCTGGAAATTTAGGGGCTATAGTGGGGATTAAAAAATCTGCTACAGGTGATACTCTTTGTGATGAGAAGAACCCAATTATTTTAGAAAAAATAAAATTTCCGGAGCCGGTAATTTCTGTTGCTATCGAACCAAAAAGTATAGCAGATCGAGAAAAATTGGGATTTGCTTTAGATAAGATAGCTGAAGAAGACCCTACTTTTAAACATACGGTTAATAAAGATACCGGACAAACTATTATTTCTGGTATGGGAGAACTACATCTGGAAATTATTGTAGACCGTTTGTTGAGAGATTATAAAGTAGACGGAAATGTAGGAGAACCACAGGTAGCTTTCCGAGAGACCATTACCAGGAAGGTATCCTCTCAGGGTAAATTTATAAGACAGAGTGGTGGCCGGGGTCAATATGGAGATGTAATTATTGAAATAGAGCCCTACCAGGAAGACACTTTTGATTTTGTAGACCGGACTGTAGGAGGCAGTATTCCCAAAGAATATATACCTGCTGTAAAACAGGGAATACAGGAAGCAATGTTAAGTGGTGTACTGGCCAGTTATCCAGTAACTAATATCAGAGTTTCAGTAATAGATGGTTCCTTTCATCCAGTCGATTCTTCTGAGTTAGCTTTTAGGATTGCGGCTTCCAAAGCCTTAAAAGATGGCTTAAAAAAAGCTAACCCGGTGCTTTTGGAACCAATTGTAGAAATAGAAATTAGAACACCAGAAGAATATTTAGGTGCCATAATTTCTGATTTAAATTCCCGCAGGGCAAAGGTAGAAGGTATTCAGGAAAAAAGTGATATAAAAGGGAAAATTATTGCAGCAAATGTACCCTTGCAAGAAGTTTTTGGTTATGCTACCAATCTAAGGTCACTTTCTCAGGGTAGAGCAAATTATATAATGCAGTTTGCCCGTTATGAGGCTGTTCCAGACAGCATCCTAAAAAAGATATTATTTAAAATATAAAATTAAAAAAAATTAAGAACACCTTTTAAGGAGGAAAAACAAAATGGCTAAAGAAAAGTTTGTCCGTAGCAAGCCGCATGTCAATATAGGTACTATTGGTCATGTCGACCACGGTAAAACAACTCTTACTGCAGCAATT
>JAKPKS010000197.1 GCA_029553585.1 Candidatus Atribacteria bacterium
AATTGCCTTTCCATTTCCTATACCTATACAGAACCAACCATTTATTTTGAAACAGCTTTAGAGGTTGCCCGACTGGCACAAGAGAAAGGTTTAAAGAATGTCTTTGTAACCAATGGTTATATAACTTCAGAAGCTCTCACTTACTTAGCCCCCTACTTAGATGCCGCCAGTATTGACTTAAAAGCGATGAGTGATTCTTTTTATAGAAAAGTTTGCGGTGCCAGATTAAAGCCGGTGTTGGAACGGATAAAAGAATACTATGAGTTAGGCATCTGGGTAGAAATAACAACCCTCGTTATTCCGGGATACAATGATGATGAGGATGAATTAAAGAAAGTAGCCAGATACATTGTCGATATCGATAAAGACATACCATGGCATATTAGTGCCTTTTATCCCACCTACCAATTAACTGATGCACCTCCCACATCGGTGTCTACCTTACAGAAGGCTTATCAAATCGGGAAAGAAGCCGGGTTACACTATGTCTATCAGGGTAATGTGGGGCAGGGGGAAAACACCGATTGTCCCTCCTGCGGTAAAACTGTCATTCAGCGCTCATATTTTGCCGCTAATAATAGATTAAAGGGAGGCAAATGTCCTTACTGTGGAGAACATATTCAGGGTATCGGTATGTCTGGCCAATAAAGATCACCCAAAAGCTTATCACTAAATATTAAGATTTAATGATATCAAAGTGTTATTCTAAATGTGTTAATTCTGCGTTAAAGGATTGGTACTCTAAAAGAAAATCAATTTTATCCATTTTTAATAAATTTCCTATTACAATTATCCTGGCAATATAATCAAAAGCAACTTCTTTATCAGCGTATACATTAATACCGCTTGAAAAACCATTATTTTTCTCTTTTAAATATTCATGCAAGATATCCCAGGGAACAACTTCTTTATCGATAGAGATAATTCCATTTTTATCTAGATACAAGGTTAAGGGAGAGTCTTTGGTCTTGCTTATTTGTGCACCTGATTGTGGTAATTGAATGGTTGCTTTAGTTATATCGTTATCCAGGGTAGAGGCCAACATAAAGAAGAGTAATAAAAGGAATACAATATCAATCAATGGTGTGAAATTAATATCTGAATCAAGTGTTTTAGTCTCATATTTACGCACTATTTTCACCCAATTTCTGAATATGATTGACTAATATCAATTCTACCCTTTCTGTATTTTTGATGATATGCTCTATCTTGTTTGTAAAATAATAATAAGCAGCCAGAGCAGGGATTGAAATGCTCAAGCCCAGGGCAGTAGTGAGCAAGGCCTCTGAGATGCCTTGGGCTAACTGCTGAGATTCCACATTCAAAGATAGAAAATGAAAGGTTTTGATCATACCGGTGATTGTTCCCAACAATCCTAAAGACGGACTTATCTTTGCTATAAACTGCAGCATGTTCACATGTTTTTCCATTTTGGGGAAAAACTTCATTTTCAATTCGTCCATTGCTCTTTCAGTCTCGATATGCCCTTCTTTGTATAACTGAATTCCGTTACATAGTATATAATACATAGGGTTGTGTGGTTTATTTAATAATCTTATTACCTTTTCGATCTCTCCTTGCTTTAGATTTTCTTTGATTTGTTGAACAATTGTTTCCGGTATGTCTTGACTGATCCTGCTGAAATAAAAGAAACGTTCCATAGTAATAGCCAAAGCAATTATTGAAATTGCTAAAAGAGGATACATAACAATACCCCCCTGTGCTATCAAATCTTTCATTTTTTACCTCTTTCCAGGTTTATTTAATTTTAAAAATTACCGGGATTAATACCCAGCTTTCTTTTTCCATATCATTATAGATGGCGGGACAAAATATCCAGTGAGAAACTGACTCAAGAGCAGCCTGATCAAAGCCTTGATAACCAGATGAAATATCTACAAAAATTTCTGCAACTCTGCCTTCTTTATCAATTAATACTTTCAACAGTACTTGTCCTTCAATATTCCTTTTCCTTAAATTATGAGGATATTCCGGCAGGTTAGAAGAAATTATTTCAGGTAAAATTATCTGATTATCCAATGGGTTAGAGTAAGTTAAATCAAGAGGGGTATCTTTCTCAATCTGAGTAATCTCCGCCTCTTCTTTTAATTGGGAGATATCCCATTGGGCATCAATTCTATTATTTTCTTTATCTGATTCGTCTTTTTCTTCAGTTGAGGTACCATCAACCTTTCTCTGCCCTTCCTGTTTAATATTTTTTTCCTCTGTTCTGTTTCCTATTTCATTTTCAGGCCTCAATACCTGCTGTTGATCAATGTTTTTTTCTATAGTTAGCACCTTTTGTTTAGTATCGCTACTCTCTTTTGGAATGATCTTTTTTGAGAGAAGTTTTCCCTGCTCTAAAATTTCTTGTTCCTTTACACTCTCTTTCAACTCCTCTTTTGCCGAAGTAATTTCCAATGGCGCATTGTTTTCGGCTAAAGATGAATTAGATTTTTCTTCCATGGGCATAGCCGTAGAGCGAGGCTTAACAAATTCCATTCTGACAGAAGCAGGCAGAACCTCTGTTTCTTCCAGCAGTGCTATTTTTTTAAACGGTTCAGAAAAGGTATTGATAAGCCAATAGTGAAAAAATATTGAGATAAAAAGGGTAATAATTAATCTTTTATCATTCATTTTTGTAAAAAGCGGAGCAATAAGGATGAACTTTGCTATGGTATTCGTTCATCCCTATTGCCCTCATTTTAAAAATCAGTACTAATTCCTAGTAAAAATGTTCTTCCCTGGACCGGATAACCGCTAACCAGCTCAGGTTTCTGGTCAAACAAGTTTTTGATAGTCAGGCTTAATTTAACCTTACGATTTTTTTCTCTATCAATAGTAAAATCTCTATCAAGGTTTGCATCAAATAGATAATAATTGTTTAAATTGTCCGGCCTTCCTGTTACCAGATATCCTTTCAAACCTATGGTTAAATCATCTTCATTTCTGCCAGATTTATTTAAGTAGGCTATACCAAGCCCATATTTGTGTTTTGGTTTTAATTGAGTACCAAGATCAAGGTCAATAGCATCTAAATAGGTATAATTTAAGTCAGCAGCTAAGTAATCATTTAATTTTTTCATTAAAATAACCTCAACACCGTTTAGACGAGCAGATCCGATATTGGTAGGACGCCATACTTCTTTAGAGTCAGCTGCCCAATTAATTAAATTATTTACATTTTTCCGAAAGAGATTCAATTCAGCTTGAGTGGTCCCTTTTTCGTCAATATACCGTATTCCTGCTTCATAATTCCAGGCAGTTTCCGGCACTAGATTTGGATTGCCCCCAACATAGTCATCTTCAGGCCAGTAAAGGTCATTAAAGGTTGGCGTTCGGTAAGCATGGGCTACAGAGGCATGGAAAGAGAGATCTTTTTGCAAACCATATGATAACCCGATACGTGGGCTAAATTTGCCGCCAAATATCTGATGATAATCATAACGCATACCCAGAGAGATATTCAGGTTCTCCAATTCCATTGGCTGCCAGACATTCTGTAAAAAAACAGCTCCATTAAAGGCCTGTTGTTCCCCTATTTCCGAGCTATTTACCCGGTCGTTCTTTAATTCACCACCCCAGGTTAAAATATTTGTACCATCCTGTTCCCCTAAATTGCTCCAATTAAAATCATAATTAGTACAATCGAAAGAAATGCCCAGAGTATGATTTTTATTGAGAGATGCACCGGAGTATTCCCATTCATCAGGATCATCATAAGAGAGTGTCTTAAAATCATACCAGGCAATTACGTTAATATCCTTATCCTCTTCCTTTTTTTGCCACTGGAGGTTTAGATTAAAGTTACGATCTTCTTGCTGTGCAAGAGGGGAAGGATAGTAAGCAGGTCCGGGTATGCCTCTTTGATAATCGATATAACGGATGGTTAAGTCAAGATTAGTATATTGATCTAATTCCTTTGAAATCTTACCGAATAAAGAGATTCTATCCAATTGACTATTTTCTCTTTCACCTTGTGTCTGATAGTATTCTCCCGTAAAAAAATAATTCCACTCAGCGCCTCTGTTCTGATAAGAAATTTGGTATTTTTGAGTCTGGTTACTCCCGCAATATAATCCGGTTGCTAAATTTTTCTCACCGTTCCCTTTTTTAGTGACAATATTAATTACGCCACCTAAGGCATTGGCTCCATAGAGGGCAGAAGCAGGTCCTCGGTAAATTTCAATTTTTTCTATTATACTTGTGGGAATTATTCCCAGATCAATTTTTCCGGTCTGCTGGTCATTAACTACCTGTCCGTCTATCATTACCAAAACCTGCTCAGGGGAAGAGCCCCTGATACTCAACGATTTAATGTCACCAGGAGATCCATAATCGGTAACTTCAATTCCAGCAATATTGCTAATAATTCCAGCTAAATTTTGTGATTGAGAGCTTAGAATCTCTTCTTTTGAAATTATTTTGACACTGGCGACTGATTCTAGTAATTCCTGAGGATATTTAGAGGCTATAACCACTACTTCCGGCAAGGAAAATAGAGGTTCCTGTTGTCCTGCAGCAAACAGTTGATTTCCCAAAGAAATATTGATAATAAAAATAATTAAGAAAATAGTAATAATAGAATTAAATTTTTGGAACATATGTTCTTCTCCTTTTTATATTTCGATAAAAATATCTTTAACTATCCTCCTTTTTTTCACAGATGAATAAAAAAAGCTGCCTCTCTTTAAAGAGGCAGCTTTATAAATTTACATATAAATATTTTATTGCTGCATCCCTCTATGTCGGAGGCTTCACAATAAACAATCATGGTAAGTCTTCTGGCTTTCAGTCCCAGATGATATTATCCTTCCCACCTACTGGGCAGTGAATAATATCGGGTTAATACTGATTACAGATGCGACAACAGCAACGGTTTTCCACCGTTTTCCTTTTTGATCACTTCTGAACCATGATTACTAAAAAGCTCTATTTAATTTTATTGTTTTTCTTTTTTTAAGTATATATTTTAAGGACTGACTTGTCAAGATCGTGTTTGCGTCCAATACATCTGCAACATAGCAGGATCTTTATTATTTATTAACTTACTACAATATTCTATTGGCGTCAAAAGATTTAAGCTCCTATGGGGACGATAGAAATTATATTCAATAAGACAGTCATAAAGTATCTCGTTAATCTTTTCTATGCTAGTCTCTTCATAGAATCGATCCAGATATTCTGACTGTATCGTACCATTAACCCTTTCCACAAAGGTATTCATCTTGGGAGAATGGGGGTAGTTGTGAACTAAAGTAAGTTTTCTTTTCTGAATCTCTTTGGAAAAATGCTTCTCCCATTCTGAGCCATTATCAACCTTGAGGTATCTGATGTTATCTTTATGCAAGTAAATCAATCTGCGCAAGAAATCCCGGGCACTGAAACTGGTGGCCCTCTGATAGGCTCTCACATAATAAAGCTTGGATAAGGGATCAACCGCTGAAAAGAGAAATACCTTGTTAAATCTCAGGTTTAGTTCGACAGTATCTACCTGGAGCCATTCGGAAATAATACCTTTCATATCCCTTTTGACCTGGGATAAGCGGATTCTATTTTTTTTTAAGGTTCTGATTCTTTTGGTTTGCACCTTCATATTTGGAAGGATAGTACGATATTGAGAAAGGATTCTGCCTACTGAAGAAACTGAAATGTTAATCCCATCTTCTCTTTCTAATATCTTTTTAATCTTTTCCTTGCCAAAATAGGGGTATTTCCTTCTAATTTGACAGACCTTTGCTTCTATCTGAGAAGTCCTTGCTACTTTCGTTCTAAGTTGATGGGGCTTCTTGGATCTGTCCTCTAAAGACTGAACCTGATTGGAATTGTATTTTTTTCTCCAACGGTAAAAAGTACTGCGATTTATTTCAAAGATCTCACAGATCTGTATAAGTGAATAATTCCCCGAATGATACAGATTAATCGCTTTATATCTTACCTTGGCCTTGGTTGATAATTTGTCTAGATGATGTAACTTAATTACACTCTTATCCCAGTAAGGACGGGCATATGTCAAAGTACAAGGTGTTCCAATTCTTCCTTTCATGATTGATATGCACCTTTCTTTGTTTTTCCTTTATTCTACTTCTTTCATCCTGGAAATGGTGCATATGTATCTGAACTTATTCAGATCGGACATCAAATAAAGAATATATCATTAAATTTGCAATAAAGAGATCTTGTTAATCCCGCGACCCCCCTTTATCAGTGAGTAATCTGAGATTATTCTTTTGTTATTCTGCTCACCGTAGACTTTGAGTAGACAAGTTCGGGGATAACTACATTACAATCTTTATTGCTTGTTTGGTGGGGCCTCTTTGGATAATCGTTTGTAAGACAGAAACAGATATGGCCTTTCTCGTCCATTTAACAATTACCACAAAGAACAGGACTTGAAAAAAGGAGGGGTTGGTTGCCATACCTAAAGCATTGTTGATTAACGGAAGATTAGTTTTGATAATTTATTCCTCTTTATTTCCACAGCCTGTTCGGGACATAATTCCTGGCAGCAGAAACAGCGGATACAACGGGTAAGGTCTGCATATGGTTTACTTTCCATCATTTCAATACATTTAGGTGGACAATTACGGGCACATATGCCGCAACCCACACATTTTTCATGTATAAAAACAGGCCTGGGACGCAGCATTTTATAAAAAAAGTCATCTAAACGGGGTGGCAGAGGAATGGGAATATGTCTACTCCTTGAGGTGGCAGGCACCTGAAAGGGTATCGGTTTAAATTCTTCTTTAGTTATGCCGCGAATATCGAGTTCCTCAGCACTACCTGGTATCAGTCCACGTTCTTGAGCTTTCTGCAGGGTAAATACCCGCTCAGGGGTAAGCCCTATCAGATAACAGCAGGCTAAATCAAGGGCATGAGGATTGGCTGAGGCAGCCAAGAACCCCACCTGCCTGGGTATACCGGCCGAGGGACCGGGACCTTCCATAGCTACCACTGCATCCATAATAGATAATTCGGGTTTGACAAATTGGGCAACATCAACCAGCATATCAGAAAAATCTCTCACATCGGCTAATCTTAAATGGTAATCAGCCTTCAGGAGGCCAGGTATGGTGCCGAAAAGATTTTTTACTGCTCCAGTGTAGATGGTAAAGCCATGCGTCTTCAGCTTGGCAATAGAGATTATCAGGTCAGCTTCCTTAATTACCTGAGCTAAGGTAATCTGTTTCAGGATTTTTCCTTCCGGATAAGAAAATTCCTGCTGCTCAAAATTCCAGTTCAACTCAGCACCGGTTCGGGCAGCTACCTCAGTCATGCCCGATTCCTGGTAGATTCCTTTTAACCAACTTTTAGTAAAGGGACCGCCTGAACTATCAGCTATAATTACCTTAGCACCCAGTGCCTGTATCTGTTCAATCACAGCTTCCACCAAAGCTGGATGGGTGGTAACTGCTGCCTCCGGGGGTGCTTTCATCAACAGATTGACCTTCAGGAGCACCTTCTGCCCTGGTTTAACATATTGTTCTAAACCGCCTAACTCAGTAAACAATTGTTGAGTAGCCTGCTCAATTTCATCTTTTTGGTAGGTTTTACAATGTATAAAAACAACTTTTTTATTTTCCATATCAGAATAAACTCTCTTCTTAATTTTTTAACTTTTCCATTATAACAAAGTTTTTATTAAAATAAATAATTACTCAAGCCAGTTTATCTGTTTTTTTATGAATTACACTCACCCGGGATTGTCATAAAGAAGTTTCTAAAAACCTGAGTGAGTGTAATTGTTTATTTTAGAGAATCGGAAAACCTGCCGATTTTCCTGTCCTAAAGTTTTATTTATCTATCATACATTTTGCCAGATTTTCTGCATAGGCCTCAACGTCCTGTTCCAGCATTGCACTAACTTTAGCATAACACTCGGAGATTTTGTTTAAATCACCCACAAAATAGGCGTTGGCCAGATTATTCCAGATAGAGGTCAACTGCAGTTTGGCTAAACTATCATTGATGACAGGCAGTATTCCTTCCGGATCACCCTTTCGGACATAGCAGACATAATCTTCTTCGGTATTGATGGTGCCGACAATCTTAATAGGATTAACTTTGGCAAAGGCCTCAGCAGCCGGGGTGTCAGCAACAAAAACCTCAATTCGTTTATTTACCAGGTCTAAAATACCCAGATCATTTGTTTCATATAATTCTAAAGATTTGATATTGACCCCTTTTTGTACCAGATTATCCTCCAGCCAGTCTGCCTGAGTGGTACCCCTCTGGGCGCCAACCGTATATCCACCTGCTAAGGCAGTAGCAATATTTAAATCAGAGTCCTCGCGAACCATTACTCCCTGATTTCCAGACCAATAGGGATTAGAGGCATCAGCTACAGCCAGTCTTTCCTCAGTCAGTGACATTCCGGCAACCAGTAAATTAACCTTACCGGATTGCAGGGCAGGGATGAGAGAATCAAAGCCGATATCAATTATCTCTAATTCCAGCCCCTGCATTTTGGCTATTATTTTCATTAAATCCATTTCAAATCCCACGAAATTGTTATTGGCATCTACCCATTCAAAGGGCGGCCAGTCCGCTGAGGTGCCTACCACTAATTTGGCGGGAGCAGCTGAGACAGACAAAATGCCGGCTGCCATTAAGGTAATTAGAATAAATAAGATGCTGAATGCTTTTTTTATTGATTGTTTTATCATTTTTTAATTTCCTCCTTGAGAAATATTTTTAAAATTACTT
>JAKPKS010000247.1 GCA_029553585.1 Candidatus Atribacteria bacterium
TAGCATTGTGCGCAAGTTAGCTGAGGCAGGTGTTTGTATTATCTTTATCTCTTCAGAGGTTGCTGAGGTGGTTAATATTTCAGACCGCATACTCATCTTAAGTGGGGGAAGAATATCGGCACAATTCAGTCAGGGAGTCAGCCAGGAAGAGGTTATGAGGACTATCTTAGAAGAGAGTTCTTGACAGCTTTAAACTCTTTAATATTTTATAGAGAAGGAATTATGGAAAAAAATTTAAACTTAAAAACAACCTGGTCTATAATCAGTAAAAATGGCATCTTATTTATATTTTTATTATTATGTATTCTATTGTCTATTATCACACCGGGATTTTTGTCCTGGGCTAATATCCTGAATGTGCTCAGGCAAGGCTCCATTATCGGCATTATGGCCATAGGCACTACCTTTGTGATAATCGGAGGCGGTTTTGATATCTCGGTTGGCTCTACCCTGGTGTTGACTGCTGCAATGTGTGTAGGTCTGCAAAGTTATATGCACTGGAGCTTAGCAATACTGGCAGTCTTAATAATCGGTGCTATTATCGGTTTTATCAATGGCTTCTTAGCGGCAAAAATTCATATTCCCGCCATTATTGCCACACTGGGCACTATGACCATAGTAAGGGGATTGGCTTATCTTTATACCGGGGGCTATCCTCTCTATGTAGAAGGACGTAGTTTTGCCTATATCGGGACTGGTTACTTAGGCCCCATACCTTTTCCAGTTATCCTGCTCATTGTACTGGTAGCTATCTGGCAATTTATCCTGGTAAAGACCAGGTTTGGCAGATATGCCTGTGCCCTTGGCGGAAATAAGGAGGCTACCAGACTATCTGGGGTCAATGTGGATTACTACCATATAATGACCTTTATAGTAGGCGGAGTGATGGCAGCTATGTCAGGGGTGGTATATGCCTCAAGGCTTCTTTCGGTCACCCCGTTAGCCGGGCAGGGTTATGAGTTAGATGCTATTGCATCCACCGTAATCGGGGGTACCAGTGTTGCAGGAGGTGAAGGCTCAGTGGTTAGAACCCTGGTCGGTGTTTTATTGCTTACCATTATAGCCAATGTCTTTAACCTGCTGGGAATTCATATTTATGTCCAGTATGTGGTAAAAGGAGTAATCATACTTTCTGCAGTAGGCTTTGACACCTATTCCAAATTCAGACGATAATATAGGTAGTAGAGAGCATATCTAATAATAGTATAGACAGTAGATAAAACATAACATTCTGATACCATCCTATTATTGGCAGACAGATAAAGTCTATAAAATATCAATATAAGCAGTATGATGCAAACTAAATTAAGTCAAAGGACAGGACTCAAAAATATAGTCCATAATTAGCACAATTATTGGTTTGAAGCATGAGGAGTTTTTATGAAAAAAAATGCCATTATAGGTCAATTGGGAGGACCTACCTCGGTAATTAATGCCAGCCTGGCCGGCCTGATACAGGAAGGTTTGCAATCCAGAAAAATGAATCATATCTTAGGTATGAGAGATGGAATAGTAGGATTTCTGGAAGACCGCATCATAGATCTGGGCAAAGAAGATCCAAAAGTTATCGATGCTTTACGCCATACGCCTTCCTCTGCCCTGGGTTCCTGCCGCTATATACTGCAGGAAAAAGACTTTCCACATATCTTAAAACAGATGCAGAAATATGATATCGGCTACTTTTTCCTTATCGGGGGTAATGGCACCATGCAAATCAATCATCAAATTGAAGAGTATTGCCGGGGAAATAATTATCCCCTGATTGCTATCGGTGTCCCCAAGACAGTAGATAATGATCTCTGCGGGACCGACCATGCTCCGGGTTTTGCCTCTGCAGCCCGCTACATCAGCCTCTCGGTACAACAGGCCGGGCGGCTGGCACGTGATATGCAGAGTGTAGATAAATACGTGGTCTTACAGACTGTAGGGAGAAATACAGGATGGCTTGCAGCCTCCGCAGCTTTAGCTAAAAAGAGAGAATCAGATGCCCCTCACCTCATCTATATTCCGGAAAGACCCCTGACCAGAGAGAAGCTACTCTTCGATGTTACCGATTGTATTGCTAAATACGGCTGGGTTTATTTAGTCTGTGGCGAAGGCATCCTTTGGCAGGATAAAAGCGCGGTGGCTGACCTGCCTTTTAAAAAGAAACATACCACTTCTGAATATGGCGCTATGGGTGGAGGCAGTGCCGCACTGAACCTGCATAAGCTTATCTATCAAAAAACAAATTTTCGTGGCGAATTTCAGATAACCGAGTCTCTTTCAATGTGTGCCATAGACCGGGTGAGTGAGATAGACCTGGAGGAGGCCTATGCATGTGGAGTGGAGGCGATAAAACTGGCAGAAGAGGGGGTCTCTGGTGTTATGGTGTCCATCTTCCGCACCAGCTCTTCTCCCTACCGGGCAGAGTTAACCACCGTTCCACTCAGAGAGGCGGCTTTAAAGATAAAACCGATGGATGATAAATACATCAGTGCAGAGGGAAATTTTGTTACTCAGGAATATGTTGATTACCTGAAACCTCTAGTGGGTGAACTTCCGGCCTATAGCGAATTAAATTACATTAAATTTGAATAAAACTACTATTCATTGCCTCTTTTTTTTATTATAATAAGATAACTATCGTTCCTGCTTTAAGGGAATCTATTCTTAATCTGTTCTCAATATTAATATTGCCAGTCAACCCAAAGTCATTTTAAATCAAAGGGAGATAGGTTAAATAAGATGAATATTGTGCTGGTAAAAGACTATCAGGAACTCAGTGTCGAGGCAGCCAATATAGTTGCCCGGGAGATTGAGAGAAAAAAAGATACTGTGCTTTGTCTGCCCACTGGCCAGACTCCTCTGGGTATGTATCAGGAATTGATTAAGAAAAATCAAAACGGGGAGCTTGATTTTTCGGAAGTCATTACCTTTAATTTAGATGAGTATTATGGCTTATCACCGGAACACCCTCAGAGCTACCATTACTATATGTGGAATAATTTCTTCCAGTATATCAATATCAAAAAAGAGAATGTCCACCTCTTAAAAGGTATCATTGAGGATATTCTGGCTGAATGTCAGCAATTTGATGAACTAATACGGGAAAAGGGCGGCATTGACCTGCAGATACTGGGAATCGGCAATAATTGCCATTTAGGTTTTAATGAACCTGCTCTTA
>JAKPKS010000249.1 GCA_029553585.1 Candidatus Atribacteria bacterium
GCTATTTTCTGCTTTATTTTCATAAATACTACCTGCCTTTCTGTTAGTGTATTTACTGGTTTTCTTCTACTCTTATTATGAAGCTGAGAGAAGTTTAGTTGTTATATTAAAGCAGAACCTACCTGTCTGTCAATGAAGAAACAAAAGATTTTTAAATTGGGTTATCTTTCTGGTTCAGATATTTTGGGCAGCTGCCTTGCCGGCTAAATAACCGGAACTCCAGGCCCATTGTAAATTGTAACCACCACAATCTCCATCAACATCTAAAATCTCTCCGGCAAAGTAAAGATGTGGCACTATCCTGGATTCCATCGTTTCAGGGTTAACTTCTTTGACTGAGATACCCCCACAGGTGACCTGGGCATATTTCCAGGATTGTGTTCCATTTATGGGAAGATAAAAATTAGTAATATTTTTTAAAATATTATTGATTTTCCCCTCTGATACCAGCCCTATTGTTAAATCAAAGTCTATTCTTAATGTCTTTAGTATAAATTGACTCAATCTCTCTGGTAAAAAACCCTGCAGAAAAAGGAGCAGAGATTTCTGGGGATAATAATTCTTTTGCTCATTAAAAGATTGAAATAATTCCTGATAATTTAAACCTGGTGTAAAATTAATCATGATGACCGTCTGTTGCCCCTGAGCAAGTGCCAAACTTACCAATCGACTGATGGAAAATATAGCTGTTCCTGAAATTCCACAGGGGATAAAGAGCAGGTCGCCGCTGGCATTAGCCTTCAGCTTGTCATCTATAAACAGAGTAATTTCAACCTTTGCTAATTTTAATTTGTCTAAGAGACCAAGATGGGGAAGAAATGAGGTTAATTGCACCAAAGCAGGAAACGGCGGTTCTAAGTGATGGCCTAACTGAACCGCCCAGCGATAACCATCTCCGGTAGCACCCAATTGTGGTGCAGCTAAGCCCCCGGTAGCAAGAATCAGTCGGTGAGCATAGCAGGAAGGAAGATGTTTCATAAGAATTTCGAAGGTGGAACCGATTTTCCCGATTTTCTGAATATCTATACCGGTAATAACTTCTATATTTAAGCGGTGTACTTCTGCCACTAATAATTTTTGAATAGAAGCGGCTTCCTGAGAGTATGGATACACCCTTCCCCCCTGGTCGGTGTATAACTTTATTCCAATTTTTTCAAAAAACTCCCGGGTCTTCTTAAAGCCAAACTCTCTTAAGGCAGCCAGAGGGAAGCCGGGAGAGGAACTATTATAATGGGACAGGTCAAGATCAATATTGCTGAGATTTCCCTTGCCATCCCCGGTTACTGGAATTTTTCCTCCCAGATGGTTTCCTCTCTCCAGGAGCAAAACCTTTATTCCTCTTTCTGCTGCTGTTAAGCCAGCCATAAGACCAGCAGGGCCGGCTCCTATTACCACCAAAGGTCTGATGGTATTCATTGTTTTACTCTTTTTCTCATTTCCTCGCTAATGATATTATCCAGAATTTCGGCACCCATCAGTACAACCTCATAACATTTCTTTTCTTCAGTACGGTATTTATCTTTCAGTGGTTTACAGATAAAATCACCCAATTTTTTGGTGTAAAGGTCGAATAATTCCTTACTTATCTCTTTGATTTCCGGACTTTTATGCGCACGTTCCGGCACAAAAAGGCAGCCTAAAACCATGAGAGAGGCGGTTAACACGCCACAGATGTTTTCAGTGCCCATACCTCCGCCAAAGGCAGCTGCTAATCTTAAACAATCCCGGGATAGTCCTAAATTATAAACTTGATTTGCACCAGAAAGTATGGTCTCGGCACAATTAAGATCATCTGCCGGATAGCTCCCCTGTTCAATCAATTCCTTTAATGTCACTTCAATTACTGCTCCTTATCTGCTTCTATTTGTTTTAACATTTCCGATTACTGCTTTTTTCACATCGTTATAATAGCTATTACGGTCCAATCAGTAGATACTGTTTTGGATTATTCAAACTCTTTTAACATCTTATAAAATTCTTCTTCTTTCCCTTTTAAAATATGGTAGCAATGTTCATCACCGGGAAAGACGCCGGTCTTTACCTCTTTGATATATTCTTTAAAGGCATTGGTCTCTATCTCTGCCACATTGGCATATTTTTTGACAAACTTGGGTGTAAAAGCCTGGAATAATCCTAACATGTCTCCACAGATTAGCAATTGCCCATCACAAGGACCACCGGCACCAATACCATAAACGGGAATGGAGAGTTTTTTGGTGATAAAGACTGTCAGTTCAGGTGGTACGGCCTCCAACAGCAAGGCATAGGCCCCTGCCTCCTGAATGGCTAAGGCATCCAAGATCAACTCACGGGCACTGGCAGCATCCCGCCCCTGTGCCTTAAACCCGCCTAATTGGCCAGAACTCTGTGGGGTTAAACCAATATGACCCATAACCAGTATACCGGCATCAGCAATAGCTTTTATCTGATTACATACTCTTTTGCCCCCTTCCAGTTTGACAGCATCCATATCTGCCTCTTTTAAGAAGCGACCGGCATTTAAGACTGCCTCCTCACAGGAAATCTGATAAGATAGAAAGGGCATATCTCCGATGCAGAAGGTGTTGGGGGCACCTCTGCGTACTGCCTTACAGTGGGAGAGGCAATCTTCCATAGTTACTGGAATGGTCCCCTGATAACCTAAGACTACCATGCCCAGAGAATCTCCAACCAGTATCATATCCATACCAGCCTGCTCGGCAAAAGAAGCCATAGGAAAGTCATAAGCAGTAATCCAGACAGCCTGTTCTCCTTTCTTTTTCATCTCCATAAAATCTAAACGAGTCTTCTTTTGAACCATCTGTTAAACCTCCTGTTATTCTTATTTTTATATTTTTATCAAAATTCTATTCACAATTTCTATTAATTATTTGCAGTTTAATGTATTTTTAATTCAACCGACCATGATGAATTAAATCTGTCAGTTTAGTCAGATCCAGATTTCCACCACTAAGGATTGCTACGGTTTTTTGGTTTACCATACTAACCTTTCCAGTCAGAATAGCGGCTACAGTAACCGCCCCTGAGGGTTCAACCAATAATTTGGCCCTCTCCAGCAGAAAAACCGCTGCTTCTTTGATTTCCTCCTCGCTGACCAGGATGATATCATCAACATATTCTTTGATTACCTGGAAGGGTCTTTCTCCCGGCCTTTTCAAAGCCAATCCATCGGCAATAGTATCAGCCCGTTCTATCTCTACAATTTTATCGGCCTGAAGAGATAACCACATAGCATTGGCTTTTATTGGTTCTACACCAATAACCTTTGTCTCAGGGTACTTTTCTTTAATAGCCATTGCCACACCGGCAATGAATGCCCCTCCCCCCACCGGACATAAAATTACCTCTGTATCCGGCTTTTCTTTCATAATTTCCAGTCCAACTGTTCCATGGCCGGCAATTAAATCTTCATCTTCCAACGGGCTTAAAAATGTCAATTCCTCCTGCTGTGCAATCTCTTTTGCTTTGTTATTCACCTCATTGGAATTTTCGCCAAATAATACCACCTCTGCTCCATATTCCTTAGTAGCCTCTATTTTAATGGGAGATGCCTGTTCCGGCATTACCACCACTGACCTTACATTAAATTTACGGGCTGCATAAGCCACTGCCTGTCCCCAGTTACCTGCTGAAAAAGTTACCACACCTTTCGCCTTCTGTTTTGCAGCAAGGTTCATTATTGTATTTATTGCACCACCTAACTTAAAGGAACCGGTAAACTGTAGATTTTCCGGTTTTAAATAGATCTGATTGCCAGTCATCCTGCTCAGAGTACTTGAGTATTGTAAGGGAGTTGGATTTTTATACCTGGTTATCTTTTCATAAGCCTCTTCAATATCCTGATATACTACCATTGGTTACTTCCTTCCTTTAATCTTTCGCACCATTTAAGAAATCAAGTGCAAATTGAGCATATAAAGCAGTACCGATGGGCAAAACATCTTCATCAATATTAAACTGATTGTGGTGATGAGGGTAGATAATTCCCTTTTCTTTATTAAAAGTTCCCAAAAAAGCAATGATCCCAGGTACTTTTTGTAGAAAATAGGAGAAATCTTCAGTTGCAGTAGTCTTTTGATAGGGAATAATTATCTTATCTCCATATAATTTGGTTAAACTTTTCCGGGCAATTTTAGAAATAAACTCATCATTGATACAGGGAGGTGCCCCGGTAATATAATCAAACTCAGCTTGAGTATTAAAGGAAGTAGCAGTGTTTTTTATAATCCTTTCCATCTGCCGGGGAAATTCTTTTTGGATAAGAGGATTAAAACAGCGGGCAGTTCCCTCCAGCACCACCTCATCACAAATAACATTAAAATTCCCGCCGCCTTTGATTTTTCCTATACTGATTACTGCCGCTTCCTGTGGGTCAATTTCCCGGCTAACGATGGTCTGCAGGTTCATTACTATAGCTGAAGCAGCTACTATGGCATCGGTGCCTAAATGGGGCATGGCGCCATGGCTTCCCTTGCCTTTAATGATAATCTTAAATCTATCTCCTGCTGCAAAACGAGGACCAGCCTCCAGAGAAACCTTACCAGCAGGCATTTCGGACCAGATATGAATAGCCAGCACGGCATCGACTCCTTCCAATACCCCTTCCTCTACCAGCTTTTTAGCTCCCTCAATTGATTCTTCGGCAGGCTGAAAAAGAAGCTTTACCGTACCGGAAAACTGGTCTTGTAATTCTCCTAAGATCTGAGCAGCAACTAAGAGCATCGCGGTATGGCCATCATGGCCACAGGCATGCATTACACCATCGTTTTGTGAGGCATAGGATAGTTTATTGGTTTCCTGAACCGGTAAGGCGTCCATATCCGCCCTTAAGGCAACTACTTTATTACCTGCTTTACCTTTAATTTGACCTATTACGCAGGTATTGGTAACTCTTATGGTTTCAATGCCTGCTTTCTTTAATTCCTCCTCCACTCTCTTTGCAGTCTTAAATTCCTGCCAGCTGAGCTCTGGATTCTGATGAAATTCTCTCCTTAAGGCAATAACTTTATCCTTATACCGTTCGGTTAATTCCCTGACCTTCATTCTGTTTTCTCCTGATGATATTTTTTAAACTTAATTTCGTTTTTAAAACAATTTTTATCTTAGAAAGTCTTAGAAAGATGATTTCCTCACCTG
>JAKPKS010000255.1 GCA_029553585.1 Candidatus Atribacteria bacterium
AGCCAATACCCTGGTAGGGATGGCTATAGATATAGAGAAGCAGAAGCCCAGATTGGGTAATAAGGTGGGGGGATTATCAGGGCCGGCTATCAGACCTATAGTTGTACGTATGGTCTGGGAAACCAGTAAAGTGGTAAAAATTCCCATTATAGGCGTCGGTGGGATTACCTGTACCGAAGATGCCTTGGAAATGCTTCTGGCAGGTGCCAGTGCTGTACAAATAGGGGCTGCTAATTTTAGCAACCCATTGATAATGCTGGATATTATCAAGGGCATCGAGGATTATTTAGTCAGAAAAAAATGTAGTTCTCTTAGGGATATTATCGGGGTGGTCTAAATCTCGACCTGCGAACGATAGAAATAAGTTATTCACTTTTAAAATTGAATCTGTTTAATAGTTTTCTAAAGAAGTTTTAAAAAAGATTTTGTTAATCAAACATTCTAAAATATTGAAGGAGGATGAGTATATGAGCTTGCAGATGATAATCAATGCCATCCTGTTGGGGGGATTGTATGCTTTGATGGGGATTGGTTTTTCTTTACAATGGGGCATCAGTGGAATTATCAATCTTTCCTACGGGGCTATGGTATTATTGGGCTCGTATTTATCATTAATTATATTCAATGCATTCAAGATAGATCCCTTTATCAGTATGTTTGTTTCAGGTTTTTTACTATTTCTGCTGGGTGCAATCATTTACAAATTCATTATACAACCATCTATTAAAGGTGGGATCGTTTTTACCCTTATTATTACATTTGCCCTCAGATTGATAGTAGAAAATATTATACTTTATGTCTGGTCTGCTGATTATCGAACTATTAGGATAAGTTATGCGGGCCGTAATTTCCAGTTTTTAAATGCCTTTGTCCCTTTAACAAAATTTTTAACCTTTATGATAGCAGGGGTCCTGATATATTTAACCTATCAATTTATGATGAACACCAAAATAGGGAAGGGGATACAGGCTGTTTCCTTAGATAAAGTAGGGGCGCTGGCGGTAGGAGTAGATGACAAGAAGATGTATTTAATAAATTTTGCCTTAGGAACTGCCCTGGCTGGCATTACCGGCACACTTTGGGCTACTATTTATAGTTTTTCACCACATGTTATGGATGTCATAATTGGCAGGGTTTTTATTATAGCCATTTTAGGTGGATTAGGAAATATCTGGGGAGCGGCTGCCGGTGGGATGTTATTAGCTTTTGTAGAAACTACCGGTGCAACCTTTGTTGGTTCACATTGGCAGGAGGCTATTGGTTTACTCATGTTGGTTTTAGTTTTACTATTCAGACCGCATGGTTTAATTGGTAAGAAATTCTTTGGTTAATTAAGGTCAGTATAATCTTTTTATTAAGAGAGGAAGTGAAAATTATCCAATGACACCAAACAATAAGAAATTAAATTTAAATATAGTCCTGATTATTGCCGCAATTATAATCTTGATACTGTTGCCAAATTACATCTCGGGATATTATATTCGTATTCTTACTGCCATTTTTATGTATGCTGTTCTTTCTCAGTGTATTAATTTAATGTCAGGTTATATGGGATATCTGCCTTTTGGCCATGTAATGTTTTTTGGCATAGGCGCCTATATGACCGCTATTTTTATGAGAAGCGGACTACCTTTTCTGGCAGCTATGCCACTTGCTGCTTTATCAGCCATAGTGGCCAGCATTATTTTAGGGTTACCAGTACTTAGGCTAAGGGGGCACTATTTTGCTATTGCTACTATAGGTATGAATGGAGCACTTATGACGGTAGTCCAGAATGCCACTGGCATAACCGGGGGAGCAAGGGGAACTACCTTACCTATCATAATGTTGCCACCAGGGCAGGTTTATAGTTATTTCTATTTTGCTTTTTTTACACTAATGGTTCTAACTGCTTTAGCTATGTATTTTATTATTAATTCCAAATTTGGGTATGGCATAAGAAGCATTAAAGCAAATGAAGAAGCTGCAAATTCTATGGGAATAAATACTACTTATACCAAGGTTTCGGCATGGGCAGTTGCAGCTCTTTTTACCAGCATGGTGGGAGGATTGTATGGCTACTGGATGTCCTTTATTGCCCCTGATGAGGTATTTGACCTGATGTTTATAACCAACTCAATTATTATGATGCTTATCGGAGGAGCCGGAACCATATTAGGACCCATAGTTGGCGCCTTTATTATTGAATCAGTATCAGAGTTTGCCTGGAGCGGATTCATGGAATATCATTTAGCAGTATTGGGTATTGCCACTATTATGATAGTATTCTTTGTCCCCAAGGGTGTTATAGGAACTATAACTGATAAAATAAGAGACCGAAAGATTGCTGCAAATAAAAAAGCGGAGGTGGTGACCAATGGTTAATAATGAGGTTGTTTTAGATGTCAGGTTTATCAGCAAGCATTTTGGCGCTTTAAAAGCGGTAGACCGGGTTACCTTTCAGGTAAACAAGGGAGAGATTGTGGGATTAATTGGCCCTAATGGTGCCGGAAAAACGACAATTACCAATTTGGTTACCGGTGATTTAAAGAAAACAGAAGGGGAAGTCTATTTTAAAATGGTTAATATTAGCAAAATGCAGCCCTTTCAGATTGCTCGTATTGGTTTAACCCGAACATACCAGGTAGTAAAACCTTTACAGGGTATGACTGTGGAAGAGAACGTTCTGGTTGGTTCCCTTTTTGGCCACAGCGACAGGAAGAATGATTTAAATAATGCCAGAAAAACAGCCCATGAGATAATGAAATTAGTGGGATTAGATAAAAAGAAGGATTACAAGGTAAGCAATATTACCTTACCTGATTTAAAACGAATGGAGTTTGCCCGTGTTTTAGCTATGGATCCGGAATTAGTTTTTTTAGATGAGGTGATGGCCGGGCTTAACCCTTCGGAAGTAGAAGAATCGATGGAGATGGTTAAAAGGATCCGGGCAGAAAAACAATTAACTATTGTCTATATTGAGCATATTATGAAGGCAGTAATGGGCATCTCTGATCGAATAATTGTCCTACATCATGGTAAGAAGATATGTGAGGGTTTACCTCAGGAAGTGTGTGATAATCCTGCTGTTATAGAGGCGTATTTAGGTAAAAAGTATGCCAAGGAGGTTCTGAAAACTTATGAATAGCGACATTTTATTACAAGCTATTGGAATTAATGCGGGGTATGGTGCCATTCAGGTATTATGGGATGTTAATTTTGAATTAAATAAAAAAGAAATTGTCTGCATTATTGGTGCTAATGGTGCAGGGAAAACCACTTTATTAAATAATATTGTGGGGACTCTGAAACCTTTTAGTGGGCAGATAAGATTTCAGGATAAGGATGTTACTCACCTCAGTTCTCCTGAGAGAATAAAGATGGGGATCGGTTATGCCCCAGAAGGCAGACATCTCTTC
>JAKPKS010000012.1 GCA_029553585.1 Candidatus Atribacteria bacterium
CCAGCCACAATATCGATAATAAGGCCATTTTCATCGGTAATAACATTTATGTTAAAGTCTATTTTAACCTTTTCTATTGCTTCCATCATCTCATCCTGTACCGGGTTACCAATGAGATTACCGGTCACAGCACTGGGATGAACCATATTAGCATGGTTTTTTTCAATAGTCTCTCTGCCACATATACCGGGAAGAATGGATTTTCTCCCTCCCGAAAATCCGGCAATGTAGTGGGGAACAATAACACCTGTAGTTATAATAAAATCTACCTTCTCAAGAATGGGGTTAACCAATAGGCGGTTTCCACTTTTTAATCTTCCTAAATCAAGCAAGTTTTCATCATCACATCTGTGATTAATGAACTGATAAGTGGATACTAATTCCTCACCAAATATTTTAATGTTTTCTTCTGTTGTATTACCCCGATGGGCTCCGGTAGCAATCAGAAAGGTTATATCTTCTTTTGCGATGCCTGTCTGCTCTAATTTCTTCATTAAAGGCGGTAATAAGATATGGTAGGGCGTTGGCCTGGTAATGTCATTGACAATAATCAAGATGGTCTTTGCTTCTTTATCTCGGATTAATTGTTCCAGAGCAGGACTTTTTATCGGCTCTTCCAGTAGTTGTTCCAACCTCGCCGAAGGGCTTTTCAATAGCTGCACCTGATTGGCAGATAGTGTATTAATAATATTTTCTCTGTCGAGGTAAAATACAATTGATGTATCTCCATATTTTAAATTTATGGTAGCCTTGCTATTTTCCAAGAGAGTATTCCTTTTCTGCCTTAATTTTGTGTTGGTGGGCCTGCCAGGGTTTCAAGTGATTTTAGTACTTCTTCTAATTGGTTCAAACGTTGTCCGTATAAAGACCAGTTCCCTTCCTGGGCTGCCTGTTTGGCGTCCGAATAATATTGCAGGGCATTTTCAATAAGATTATTGATAGTGGCTTCCTCTCCAGTTACTAACTCTCTGCGCTCTTCTAAAGACTTGCCAAACAATTTTCTCAGGGTGGTTTCTAAATCAGCATCCATCACCACTTCCGACCCATCTGAGGCAATGACCCTTCTCAGTTGGGGTATTTCACCTAATTCGGCTCTCAGATATAAAGGTTCCACATAAAGCACTGCATCTTCAATGGGAATAGCCAGAAGATTACCCCTGATAACGGTAGAGCCACTCTGACTCCAGAGGGTAATCTGCTGGGATATCTCAGAATCCTGATCTATTAAAGCCTCTAACTGCATAGGTCCATAGACTAATCTGTCTTTGGGGAATTTATAAACCAGCATCTTCCCATATTCTTCCCCGTCATTACGAGCTGCCAGCCAGGCAATCATATTATTTCTGTTGGATGGAGTAAAGGGGGTTATCAGGATAAATTCTTCCTTCTCTAAACCGGGTAATCTGGCAATGGCATAATAGGGCTCCAGTATAATTTCATCAGCTGAATAGATTTCATGGGGAATATTCCAGTAATCCTCTTTATTGTAAAATACATCGGCATTCTGCATATGATAAGTGGAATACATTTCAGCCTGTATTTTGAAGAGGTCAATCGGATAGCGAATATGTCTGAATAAATCTTCCGGCATATCGGAAATAGGTTTAAAGAGTCCCGGGAAAATGTTCTGATAAACCTGAATAATGGAGTCTTCCGGGTCTACAATATAAAAATCAATACTGCCCTGGTAGGCATCAATAACCACTTTCACCGAATTGCGAATATAATTAAATACCTTATTATAAGGCCTGGAATAGGGAAACAGTTTCGAGGTAGTGTAGGCATCCAATATCCAGTATAATCTTCCATCATCAGCAATCACAATATAAGGATCATGGTCATAAGCCAGGAAAGGTGCGACTTTGTTGGCTCTTTCAATTACATTTCTATAAAGCAGGATACGACTCTCTGGAGTAAAGCTCCTGGTTAGCAATATATTTACATCACGATAATAAAGGGCAAATAACATCCGTCTAAAAAAAGAAGAAACTGGAACCCCTCCGGTTCCTTCATAATGAGTATAGGCATTTTCCACGCCTTTAGGGTAGTTAAATTCCCGGTTCTCAGTCTTTACGATGGCATAATTACCGGTCAATTCTCCAAAATATATCTCTGGCCTGGTAACCTTTATATCTACTGTCGATAGAGGCGGAATATCCTTGATAGCCAGATGTGGCAACCCGTCTTTTTCCACTCTGTTGACCGGTGTCATAACTACCCCATAGCCATGGGTAAAAGTAAGACGCTCATTAACCCAGGTTTGCGCCTCATGAGCCAATTTTTGAAGGTTCAATTCACGGGTGGCAACCATAACCTGCTGGTAACTACCATTCAGATAGTATCGATCAATATCAACCCCAAAGAATTCATAGTACAGTCTTATCGCCTGCAACTGATTGAAGGTCTGCTCCAGCGGTCTCCAGTCCCATAGTCTGATATTACTGATGGTCTCCGGATTATTCTGTATATCAGCATAACTTAAGCGCCCTTCAAAGGGGAAATCCCTCTCTACAATTTTATCTAATCCATAAGCCTTCCTGGTTAAGTCAATTTCATTGATAAGGTAAGGCCTTTCCCGATCTAATTCATTGGGAGAGACCATTGCTCTTTGGACGATACCGGGTAATAATCCTGATATAAGCAAATAAATCGCTGCCACCGAAATAATACTGATAAAGGGTAATCGTATATCCTCTCTTCGGGAAGTACCAATTACTATCACTGCAGCCACCGTAAAAAATATCATAGCAACTCTGAAGGCTAATAGATTTACCTGAACATCAGTATAGCCAGCGCCATAAACTACTCCCTGAGTGGAATATAATATTTTACGGGCATTGATCCAGAAGGCAGCCGCCTGTAACAACAGATAGGCTCCCAGTATTAGTGAAATATGAAATTTGGCCGGGGGATGTATGCTGAGTTTTTGATAGCCAAAATGAATAGCCTTTTTCACAAAGTAGAATAAAACTACTAATACCAATATGAGACCGATGGCAAAGCTTAGCCAGTTCCTAAAATACTCTAAAAAGGGTAACTGAAAAAGGTAAAAACCGAGGTCCTGCCCAAAAATGGGATCCTTTACCCCCATAGGTACCCGATTAAGATAGATTAAAATCTTCTCCCAGTTGACTGATTCGGAAATACCCAGCAGGATAGATAAAATAATCGAAAACAGCAAGACCAGTTTCTTTCCGATTCGCATCCTTTGTAGGTTTCTATATAGCCTCGCTTCAGGTCTTTCACCATATGTTTCATCAGGTTCAATATGTACATCATCGGCAGGGATAGAACGGAGGGCATAGTTAAAATTTACATAACTTAGTATAAAGAATAAAACAATAAAGAAAAGACCGACCCAGAATTGAGTTAATAAGATTTTCCAGAAAACCGAGACATAACCAACTGAACTCAGCCAGATTATAGGTATATAAAATCGGCCAATAAAGACAATAAGCAGGATGGCAAGGATAGTAAGTGTAATAATCAGGGTTCTCTTTCTCAAATTCCTTAATCTATTTATCAAAGTAACGCACCTCATTTTTCTTTAGAAGTTTAACCAGAAAAATTACAGAATATAGAGTAAATTTTGCTATCCTGATTATAACACATTCAAAATAAATCTTCCGTCGTGATTATATAGCCCTTATCTGATTCAGATATTTTAACTCTGGTGGTGTGGTTATTAAGACCTTGTTGTTACGACATCCTGTTTTTTTAGCAAGATTGATATTTTTTTATAAACTATCAGGGTTAAGATACTGCTCAACACTCCTTTTAGCAGATTAAAAGGGATAATAGCCGGTAAAAGAAGTTGTATCACAACTCCCCGGGGCACTCCCATATATAATGGGGTTATCACTAAATTTGCCGGAACCATTATGGCAGTCATGGCGAGTGTGCCCAATATCAGACCGATGATTGCACCAATGCGATCATGTTTTTTTAGATAGATGAAAGAGGCAACCATTACCATGGCACTGGTGGAAAGGAAGTTCATTAAGGCTCCCCAGGGACCACCCTGTCCGGTGAGCAGCGCAAAAATCAAGGCATAAGGCAGGGTCATAATCATACCTGCCTTAGGTCCGAATTTAAAAGAGGCAATCAGTAAAAAAACATGACCCGGGTCATATAACAGAAAAGGAGCTGCCGGCAGTATAGGGAAATGAATAAAATATCCGGCAACCACTGCTAAGGCGATAAAGATGGCATAGTAACTAATATTTCTGACACTCATTTTAGTTTCCTTTCTAAATTGATAATTATTTTTACCATAAACCAAAAGTTGATTTTGTTTCCGAAAATAAAAAAGCCCGCGAATTATCTTCGGGGCTTTCAACTCATAATCTCCTTCTTTCCTCCAGACTATACTGTCGGCCCCGGATTTACACCGGATCAGTCTATTACGACGCGTGGGCTCTTTGCCTCTGTTTTACAACTAAGAGTCAAATTACCACCGATCGGGAATTGGTAATCATATTCTGATTACCTCACCCTGCCCCGAAGAAGTATAATACAATTTTTTTATTTTATTATCATTTTTTGGTAGATATAAGAAGTAATCAGTTATAGTATACAACATAAAATCAAGAAAACAATAAAATATTTAAAAAATAATCACATTAATACTAATATCTAAAATATTTATTAAGCCTTAAAATAGGCCCTGGTAATGTTTTTTAAAAAACAGACCCTTATCTTTCATTTACAAATAAGAGAGAAAAAGGTATATTTATGATTATCAAACAATAACTAAACTTTTTTTTAGCATTATCTGAACCAGTTTTTAGCATAAATATAAAAGTTGAAATATTCTTCACCAGAAAAGAGGAGACCAAAGAATGGCCACTATTGTTGCATTTGGAATACAGCCCGGACAGGCAGAATCTGGTATGGGTGGAACCATTTTGAAATTGACTGAAGCAGCCCATCAGCTGACCATCATCGATTTAACCAATGGCAGTCTGCTCAATAACCAGCAATCAGAATTTCTAAAAAAAGAGGCCATTAAATCCAGCCGTATTCTAGGTATCGATGAAAGAATCACCCTGGACTACCAATATTTTGAACTGGAGAATAACCGGGAGATAAGGGCAGAGATCTCGGAGATTTATAAAAACACTTTACCGGATATCATCTTTATACCCTACCCTGCTGAGGAAAATCCAGAAATTAAAATTGCCGCTGGAATTTGCCATACCTCTTTAGTATATCTGCAACAATATAACCCGGCTTTTTTAAAGAGTAAGGTCTTTTACTATTTTGCTGCTCCTCTCAATTATTTTCAAAAGCCTGCCTTTGTCATGGATATCAGCCGGGAAATTGAGATGAAAGTGGAAGCCTTGAAGTGTTATGAATCTCAATTCGGAAAGAATATTCAGAACAGTCCTTTATTTGAAAATATCCTGCATCTGAATCGTTACTATGGGATGTTGATTGGCAAAAAATTTGGTGAATCTTTTATCTGTAAAGACCCGCTGGAAATAAAAAATATTGAGTTTGCTTTGTAACTCTATTCACTTAAAATCAGTCTTAACACTCAGACCATATAGTTTAACAGTATAGAAAAAATAACCATGCCTAAAAGAGCAAAGGGGTACACTGCTCCATAGCCTGCTGCCGGCTCATCACAGCCAACCGCATCGATGGCAGCACCTAAGCCGGGAGTAGAGGTCATTCCTCCACAAATTGCACCTGACAGCATTATCCAGTTAATTTTAAAGAGATACCATCCTACTACAAACCCAGTTATCATAGCTATACTGCCGATAACTAAAGAGGCAACTGATAGATACAATCCTGGCCCTGATAGAGCATCAATCACCTGATAACCATACCTCAGCCCGATAATGGCAAAAAAATAGGCCAGTGTCATTGTTCTCAGCACACCTAACACCTTGCTGTTCATTCTGAAGTAAAAAGGACCAATATTCCCCATATAACCCAGGACTAAAGCAGCAATTAAAACTCCCCCTGTGGAACCTAAGCTTATATCACCTAAGGCAGGCAAGGTAATCTTAAGCATACCAAGAAAATAACCGACCAGACATACTAAAGAAAAGGCGCTAAGGTCAAAAAAGACTTCTTTTGTTTCTTTGTTATTTCCCCCCTTGTAATTCTCTCCACTCTTTTCAGTTTTAGTATTTAATTCCTCATCCAATAATGCTTTTTCTTTAGCGGTATCTATTTTAAAGATTAGCGGGAAAAAATTCATGGCAAAAATAACAATAATTACCCCAAAAGGATATCCCACTGCATAACCTGTGCCAATGGCAGCTTCAGAATTTCTTATAAATGTATTTTTTTGTTCCTCTGAAAAAAGTAAAGGAGAATTTTCCTCAAAATTTTCAGTCAAGCCCATAATATGTATAATACTTTCCTTTTCCAATTCATCAAGTTCTGAAAAACGGCCCAGCACTTCAGCAGAACGTAGGTACACTGTTTCTAAAGCCGCACCCAGTCCGGGGGAGCTGGTCAAAGCACCGGCATAAACACCGGTATACAGGTAAGGGTTTTCCACCCTATAGAGTTGGCTAAAGCCAAAGGTTGCGAAAGCTCCCATAAAAGTAATTAAAAATCCTAATACAATAAATTTTAAACCATATTTTCTGATTACCCTTCCCACATCCTTAGCTGCCAGCAAGCCGACTGAGGCAATAAATAGTATCAAAAACAGGTCAAAATATCCCTTATCAATGATATCTCTGCTCAAAATCTTTTGTGCAGTACCATAAAGTTCACTATTCGGACCAATGGTATGGATATATTTAGTGATAAGCCAGCCGGCTACTATCCCAACAAAGAGTGCGCCTGAGGTACTGAAGCTAAATCTTCCTATTTTGATACTGCCCAATAAAAGACCTAATAGAACACAAAAACTTATCAGAACAATGGGATTAACGAGTAACGCTAACATAGAATACCTTGCTTTCCTTTCTGTTCTCTCTTTTCAAATTTTGTTTTGCCTGTTCCTAAATAATTAACCACTACCAAGATAGGCTATTTCTTTGCTTGTAAAAACTGTTCCTGAATTGTTGTTGCCTGTTCCAACAAGTAATCCTTACGATTATTTTGTGGGGAAAGCAGTATTTTATTCAACAGTATCTGTAATATTTCTCCTATCCTTTTCCCCGGAGGTATACCTATTTTTATTAAATCTTCTCCTCCAATCGCCAGATCGGTTAAGGAAATAGGAGGATTTTTTTGTAACTCGCTGTGCAGCAGTTCTTCTTCCCTGACCAGTTTATTAAGTTTAACACTTTCTGTCTTTGAAAACAGCCATATTTTCTTTAAATAAAACATGGTCCTGCAATTTTCCCTTCCCAATTCTGCCATCAACAAACGGATATTCTCTCCAGTACTATAATCCATCTCATCCCATTCTCTGCTGAGCAGGATTTTTAACTTCTTTACAATTCTATTCTTAAACCTTAAATTATGTGTTAGAGGAAAAAAAAACAGACGCGCCTTTGAACAGGAGCTAAAATAGTGTCTTCCCCAGAGAGCAAGCCCGGCAGCTAAATCATCTCTGATCTCATTAAAACCTGAGAGAGGTGTCTGTTTCCGGTCAGGGATAGTAACTAATTCTCTTTTTAATTTATCCCGGCTAAAGATATGCCGCTCCAGTCCATAATGTCTAACCATCCTTACACCTCTATCTGCAGCAGAATTCTTTAAAATGGAGGAGAGCTCCTCTCTTATACGCTCAGGGCTAACTCTGTGAATTAAAAAAGCATGCTGCTTAATACTATTTTTCGTCTTATCATCAATAGTAAAATTGAGTTCACAGGCAATCCGAATTGCTCGTAACATTCTCAGGGGGTCTTCCTGAAATCTAAGATCAGGATTTATACTCCTCAGTACCTTTCGCTCTAAATCTGGCAATCCCTGGGCAGGATCTAAAAGCCCTTTCTCAGGATGCCAGGCCAAAGAATTAATGGTAAAATCTCTGTCAAGCAAATCACAGATGAAAAGATGGTATCTTTCTTCTTGAGTAGAAGTGGTATTCGATTTTCTCTCATTACGCAACGAAGAGATATGGTATACCGCAGAATCCATAATCAAGGTAATCGTTTGGAAGCTTTTTCCAATAAACAACGCTTTATAATCATAAAAAATATGCTGAGTCTGCTCCGGACGGGCATCAGTAACTATATCCCAGTCTTTCCCATCTTTTCTGCAAATGAGATCCCTTACACATCCTCCTACCAGAAATGATAAAAACCCGGCGGCTTCCAGCCTCCTAAGAATAAAAAGGACCTTTTTCGGTATTTTCTCCTCATCGATACCTTGATAATTAATAAATGAGATGGGCATTTTTTTAAAAACCATTGCTTTATCCATATTTTTCTGTATTATTCACAATAATATTGCTATTCTGTAGATAATACAAATATTTCACTTGAAATGATAAAATTTTGCATAAATAATTCTTTTTATTATTTTTCTGTACATTTTACTTGACAAATTTTGAGCTTATGTTATTATTGTTAACATAAAATATTGTTGAAAGCAATTATTGTTATTATGAAAGATATCTATGATAAAATTATTAAATTGAAGCACTTTTGTCTCTGCCATGAATACAGGCTGAGTTCTACCTGCCGAATTAGTATAGCTGAGTTAAAGGGCGTCAATGTTATGGAAGAAGGTCAGCTTATATCCTGTTCCGATTTTTCCAGAAGGATAAACATCTCTCCCTCTCGAGGCAGTAGAATTATCGATAATTTAGTTAGAAAGGGATTATTGTCCCGGAGTGAAAAGGAAAATGATCGCAGGGCAATCTTCCTTTCTTTAACTGAAAAAGGTAGAAAAATAAAGGAAAACATAGATCGGGAACAACAGAAGTTTGAGCTGTTGTTAGCATCTCAGCTGGCTGATGAAGATATGGAATTGATTAAAAAAGGATTACAATTATTAGAAAAAATAATGAAAAGTAATGAAAAAGGAGATAACAATGTCAGAAACAACCTTGATTGAATTGAATGAAAACAATTTCCAGGAGGAAGTTCTGGACTCTACTCTGCCCGTTTTGGTGGATATGTGGGCACCCTGGTGTATGCCCTGTAGAATGGTAGCTCCTGCGGTAGAAAAGATTGCCCGGGACAACAGCACTACCTTGAAAGTATGTAAATTAAATGTCGATGAGAATCAGAATCTTGCAGTTCGTTACAATATTCAGGGGATTCCTGCCCTCTTAATATTTAAAGATGGCAAGGAATATGACCGTATTGTGGGTGCTGTTCCTCCTCAGGCTATTCAAACCAAACTGGATAACATTCTATAAGTATTTTGCAGGTAAAATGTAGAACAAGGGCCTCTATTGCCAGAATAATCTCTCTAAGCAAAATAGAACCCTTGTTCTTTTTTATTAATCCTGTGGGCGAAATGGGGCTCTTCTTAGATCTTAGAGGTGCATTCTCTTAACCAAGGAGCATGTCTCAGGAGTTCTCAGAGGAAGCCTTCTTCTCTGTATCCCTGGTCAGCAACATACTTAACTCTAATCCCTCTTTCCTCAATGCTAACATTTTATTTCTCAGTGCGGAAGCCTCCTCTTCCGATATTTCTTCCTTAGTCTTGTTATCCATCTGCTCCAGAACCTGTTCCATTATCTCTTTTAATTCGTTAGTCTCTTCCTCCAATTTCCGTTGCTCTTTTTTGATTTCGGTATGGACATCTTTAATTGATACTGCCTTGGTAACACCTTTTATGATGAAATTGTCTCCCATTTGCGGAATAATGGTATCTAAATTCAATTTTTGCTGGATTAAGCCTGATAAAATATTTAAAGAATCCTGCTCACCATGCACCAAAAAAACTTTTTTCGGTTTATTGCTAAAACTCCCCAGCCATTGAATAATTTCTTCTTGATCGGCATGCCCTGAAAAACCTTCCAGAACATGTATTTCAGCCTTTGAACTAATTTCTTCACCAAAAATATTAACTTTTTTAGCACCATCCTGAATTCTCCGTCCCAGGGTCCCTTCGGCTTGATAGCCAATAAAGACAATACTTGATTCCTTTCTCCAAAGATTATGTTTCAGGTGATGCTTGATCCTGCCGGCTGTACACATCCCGCTGGCTGAGATAATGACCTTGCTTTCTGGGGAGATATTCAAGTCTCTCGATTCCTGAGTAGTTCTGGAAAAGTGCAGATTATGAAAATCTAAAGGGTTGTCCCCTTTTCTAATCAAGTCCAGGGCGTCAGGACTGAAACAATCGGGATTTCTTTTAAATATTTCGGTAGCTGAAATAGTAAGCGGGCTATCGATATAGACTGGTATATCCAGAAAATCATCATTACTGACCGCAATAAAACGGTCGTAATATTTATTCAATTCATAGATAATATCCTGCGCCCGCTGTATGGCAAATGATGGTATGATTATGTTGCCACCCCTTTTGCTGGTCTCAGTGATGATGGGGATTAATCTGGCAGCATCCTGATCCAATGGTGGATGAATTCTGTTCCCATAGGTAGAATCCAATATGAGATAATCTGCCTCTTCGATAATTGCCGGGTCTCTGATAATAGGCTTATTTTTTCTACCTAAATCCCCACTAAATACTATTTTGATATGTTCGTTTTTTTCTGAAACCCATAATTCCACAATAGCTGAACCAAGAATATGACCGGCATCCTGAAAACTAAAGGTCAGGCTATCATCTATGGTAATTTTTTGCTGGTATAGTACTGGAGAGAAGTAGTGCAATGAATTCAAGGCTTCTTCTACTGTATATAACGGTTTGCGTAAAGATAAGCCGGCCCGCCCTCTTTTACGATTATCCCATTCTGTTTCCATCTCTTGAATATGTCCGCTATCGGGAAGCATAATGGAGCAAAGGTCATATGTCGCTTTGGTACAATAGATCCTTCCCTTAAAGCCTGCCTTGATTAAGCTGGGGATGCGTCCGCTATGGTCGATATGGGCATGTGTCAAGATCAAAAAATCTATCTCTTCCGGATTATAGGGATATGGCTGGAAGTTGAGCCTGTTGATTTGCCTGCCACCCTGAAACATCCCGCAATCAATTAATAACTTTTTGCCTCCTATTTCCAGCAAATAGTTTGAACCGGTTACTATCCCCGCAGCTCCCCAAAAATGAATTTTCATAATAATAGAAGCCTCCTTTGCTGCTGCAATCGGCAGACGGTCTTATAGCCAGTCAGAATCCTCAGTAAAGCAATTGCCTGATCAAAAATAAGTACTCTTATTTTTAATTATTGTATATCTTATGGGAATTTTTTAGTTATAAAAATGGTTTTTAATGATTTTTTAATGATTATGATACTATTTTTTATGATTTAATAATTAAAGTCCCTTTTCAATGAGAGTTTTTTCTTTTCTGCACAGGGCATCAGCCTTGCGAATTATTGGGTAAAAATAAAAATATAAACAGAACTGATTATTATCAGTATCAGCACATTGGGCAACAGCTTTTTATATAATTTTGTTAAATCAACCTGTAAATACTCTACCGTTAGAGAAAAACAGAGATGCATTGGTGAAAGCATCATTCCTGAAAAGCCCGCCAAATAGGCAAACATAGCCATAGACATATTTAAGGAACCGTTTTTCATCATCAATGGTAGTATAATAGGAAAACTGACTCCCACAAAACCAGCAGTCATACCGGTCAAGGACCCCATTAATAAGGGGATAAGAAACAGAATCACCCAGATATTAATACCAATCTCAGACAAAAATCGAGAAATGGGTTCTAAAGAATTAGTCGTATCTAATATCTGTTTAAAGAGCATTATTCCTATTATCATAGTCACCACTTTAATCGGAATATCGTGTCTTATAATTTCCAAAAACATATTAACCGACACCCTATGCACCACCATCAGCAGGACTATACTTATGAGTAAAGCAATTAATAAATGAACTTTGAAAAACATTACTAATAATATTATCAGCAAAATAGACCATGCACTCTTTAGAAAGGTCCATAACTGTAATCGGAAATTACTGTGCTCTATTTTGTTGTTTTTGTTGTTATTCCTCTTTTTTATATGTAAATACATCCAAGCAAATCCCACCAATAGGGCGAAGATACTGAAAGGAAATTGCTTGACCATTAGTTCTCGCGAACTAATACCGATCATAGAGGTATAAAGCACGACACCAGGAACCAGGGGCCAGATAAACTCCCAGACATGCCGAAACCAGTAGTTGGATAACATAATCTCTTCAGGGCTCATCTGATTACTTTCTCCAATTTCTTTCGCCAATGGAGCTGAAAACATTGCTCCAGAGGCCATAGGAATTAACCCTAAAAAAGAGGCAATGAAAAACAATATCAGTCGATAGTCATTCACCATATACTGTAAAGATCCGACAATCTCCTTCATACTCCTGGTTCTTTTCAAGATACCACTTAGGATATAGACAAACACTACAGTTCCAATTAAGAGCAGGGTAATGGGGTCAATGATAGTAAGATAGATGTTGTAAAATACTGTTTTCAAGCCTATCCGAAACAGAAGGCTCAGTGTAAGGGAAGCTATAAACATGGTTAAACCAAGATCAACTCTAAACCTTAGTAAAACAACTATAAGAACAATAACAGAAAATAATTTAATACTCTCAGCCAAAATACTCACCCTTCATCCGTAACTAAAAGTGAAAAATATTTCCCTGAAATTTTTCAAGTTTCAGGGAAATATTTAAATACGACTATAGCACCTGATAATTTTTTGAATATATTACTCCTTTTTAAGAGTATCTGTTTTTTCTTTAACCTCAGCCGGGGGTTCTTTTTGAACCTCTTCTACTTTTTTCTCTTTTTCCAGGTCCTCTTTAAATCTAACATCCAAAACATTTACATCTACTTTGGAAACCGTCAAACCAGCCATGGTTTCAACAGCTTTTTCCACATTTTTTTGTGTTTCCTTGGCTGTCTGATACAGACCAACACTATAATCTGCTACCAGCGAGACGGTAAGAGCCACCTCTTTCTGATTCTGGGTCATCACCACATCAACGCCTTTAGTCAGATTATTCTTATCTAAGATTGGTGCGGCAAGACCCTTTCTGCCTGCTGTTAATCCTACAACTCCTTTTACTTTGATAGCTTCCATTGCCACAATGATAGCTACCACATCTTTTGAGACCGAAATCTTCCCTAACTCTAAGTCCATCTTCTCTTCTGCTGGCTTATTTTCCTTATTTTTATCTTCCTGAGTAGTCATGGTTTAAAAACCTCCTTATTTTTAGATTTCTCAACTACTAACTACTAAAAATCAATCTTAACTACATTTATTTTTATTTCTCCCACATTAATTCCACTGATTTTGGGCAGTTCTTCTTTTAGCTTTTGCTGAATAAAGTTGGCAATATCCGGTATATTGCAATCTTTAGCAATAACCAGTTCTAAAACTGTTTTAATATCTCCGCCTTTCTGGATTTGAATTTCAGGTTTTATTTTATTTACCCCATCTATCTCGCTGAGTATATTTAAGATTATCTGTTCCAGAGAATAGATAGAAATCTTTATTTCTCCGAAATCAGTACCAACCTTAACATAAGCCAGCTGTTGCAACATCTTTTGTTTAACCCAGATCAAGTAAAGTGCAAGTAAAAATAATGCCAACCCAATAGCAATAAGGATAATCCGGGGAACTGATTCAGTATAAATTAAATGTAGGTTATACCTAATCAGACTAAGTAGATACTCCTCTTCCATAATACGAAAACAGACTAAAAAACATTTTAAAGAAAATATTAATAGTAGAGCAATAAACACAACAAAGATTATATTATTAAAAACCTTTTCTTTCATAATAAACCTGTAACCTCTCTAACACTATAAAAATAGTATGGCATATTAACTAGTGCCACTAATTTCCTGTGAAATTTTGTAATTTACCCTATTCCAAGATAAAGCCGGAAATCCTGTTTAGATCATCATCATTGTAGAATTCAATAGTTATCTTGCCCTTTTTCCCGCTAAATTTAACATTTACTTTGGTACCTAACTTTGCTCTGAGTTTTTTCTCTATCTCTGGATAAAACTGGGCTTTACCTTTCTCGTAAGAAAATGTTTTCTCTTTTCTCTTCAGCCAGCGCTCCACCAATTTCTCAACATCTCTTACTGAGAGTTCCTGTTCTATTATCCTCTGCCCAAACTCCTGTTGAATTTGCCTGTCTTCCAAGCTTAATAAAACCTTGGCATGACCGGCACTGATTTTTCCGAATGCTACCCTTTCCCTGATCCATTCATCTAAATTAAGCAGCCGCAAGGTATTGGTAACAAAGGCTCTGCTCTTGCCGGTGATAGCAGCTAACTCCTGGTGAGTAAGGTGGAATTCCTCTACTAACCTTTTAAAGCCGAACGCCTGTTCTATGGGATTGAGGTCTTCTCTCTGCAGGTTTTCCACTAAGGCAATTTCCAGGGTCTTTAGATTATTAAATTGCCGTATAATAACCGGAATTGTTTTCAGGCCCAGTTCCTGGGCTGCTCTTAACCTTCTTTCCCCTGCCACTATTTCATAGCCCTGGGCAGCTTCCCGCACAATAATAGGTTGAATAATGCCATGCGCCTTGATGGATTCCTTCAGTTCATCCATTTTCTCCTGATCAAAGGCCTGTCTGGGCTGATACAGATTGGGTGTTAACTGCTCAATTTCTACTTCCATCACATAAGACCGGTCCTGGATATTAGAAATTGGTATTATTGATTCCAATCCTTTCCCCAAACCTTTCTTAGCCATTAGCAATTACCTCCCTTGCCAATTTTTGATAAGCCAGTGCACCTCTGGACTTTGCCTCATAAAGGACAATCGGCTGACCAAAACTTGGCGCCTCACTCAAACGTACATTGCGTGGAATAATCGTCTGAAAAACGCTGCCATGGAAATGTTTTTCAATTTCATCGGCTACTTCTTTAGAAAGATTATTCCTGGCATCATACATAGTTAATAAAATTCCTTCAATGGATAAATTGGGATTCAGATTTTCCTTTACTAAAGTTATAGTATTGAGTAGCTGCCCTATACCTTCTAAGGCATAATATTCACATTGTACCGGAATAATAACCGAATTAGACGCATTGAGGGTATTGAGGGTAAGTAAACCCAGAGAGGGTGGCGTGTCAATAATAATATAGTTATAATCCTCTTTGATGGGACGAAGAAGCTGTTTTAAGCGATTTTCCCGGGAAATGTAATTTACCAATTCAATTTCGGCGCCGGCTAATTGCAGTGTAGAGGGCAAAACATCTAAATTTTCAATTTGACTGGAAACCAGTACTTCCTGCACCGGTGTTTGGTTAATAAGACTATCATAGATGTTTTTTTCGATTTTAGAGCGTTCTATGCCGATACCACTGCTGGCATTACCCTGGGGATCAATATCCACTAATAATACTTTCTTTCCTTCCAGGGCTAAAAAGGTGCTCAAATTAATGGCAGTGGTAGTCTTTCCTACTCCGCCTTTCTGATTGCTGATAGCTATAATTTTACCCATTATTGACCAGTCCCCTTATTTATAGAATTAATGTTCCACGTGGAACATTATAAAACGAGAAGAGCCTGTATCAAAAGATAACTGGACTTTCCTCAACAATTTATCCTCAGACCATCATATATCCTGTATTAGTTTTATAAAATATTGAAACACTGATCTAATAATAAGTTATACTATTTTGAAAAACAATTAAAGTATCAATTATTTATCTGTTTCTCTTAAAATGAAGTAACCTAATATTACCAAAAAAAAATAAAAAACACAAAGGTCTTTTAAAATATTTATCTTTTTCATTAAATATATCTTAATCCACAGGTTTTCCACATACCGTTTTTGAACTTATCGCTCATTGAAAAAATAAGGTTCAGGGTACTATGCCAGGGCTTCTCAGATCATAAACTGTTTAAATAAGGGCTTTTTAGTAGAAAAACATCCCTTATTAACCTGAAACAATTATAGCACTATCCTGTTTTTAATATCTGCCTGTTTAAAAAAATTCCATTATTTTCGACTTTTCCACAAGTTATTCACAAATACATTTTTAAGTCAGATTTAATCATTTTTGTCTTAATCCTGATTAGCAAAATCTATTTTTTATTTTTCTGTGGTTGCCTAAATTACAGGAAAATCTTCTTCCGGATTGAATGTCTGTCAGTCAGGTTATTTTCTTACCGGTAAAAGAGAGACAGCTATTAATAATCAATGGTAATAATCAAAGCTATAGATTATACTCGAAATCTGCCCATTTATGGTAAATCTATTTTGAAAGATTATTTAGAAATATAGAGGAGGGCGGATATAGCATTAATTTTTTAGCTGCTTAGGAATATTTAAGAAAAAGAAGGCGAACTGTATCCTCGTTTTGATACCATTGCAATGTTATTAAAATTAAAATTTGTAGAAAAGGGCAGGTGATGTTCCACGTGGAACATCTATCCTTTTACGCTATAATATTACCCTAAGGTCTTTAGATATTAGCCGTGTTTGTTCTTTTTCTTGCTTAATCTGATTTAATACTTTTTTCATTTTCAGTTAAGTTTCATTAGAATAGATTTGTTAATTTTTGATAGACTCTACTTTTTAATACTCTTTTAAATAAATAATGAAGACACTTTTTAGAGTATGGTTTATTATCAGTCTATCCTGGGGAAGAGTTTCTAAAATTTAGCGATAAAGGAGGAAATTGATTATACCGAAAATAATTTACCTGTAAATATCTTATTTCCCAATACAAAACTGAGAAAAAATATGGTTAAGCATCTCCTCATCATATGACTCACCGGTTATCTTTCCCAGTTGATTGATAATGTATTTCAAATCAAGTGATACCAGATCAATGGGCACACTTTTCTCTAAACCGGTGATTAGATTAACCAGGCAATTTTTTATGTTAAGCAGAGATTCTTGATGCCTCTTATTACTTATAACCAGTCCCTCTTCAGGTATGTACAGATCAGAAAGTACTTTACTGCTCATCTTTTCAGTTAAGGTATCGATTCCCGTCTTTTTCTTGATGGAGATTTTAATAAATTCCTTTTCTCCGATTCTTTGTTGCAGTTCTACCTCATCCAATCTGGCAGGTAGGTCAGTTTTATTTAAAATAATGATTTTAAAGTTATTACGATTATGGAATGATCTCACTTTCTCAATGAGCTTAATATCGTTAGCATCAAGAGGTTCGCTAATATCAAACATTACCAGGAATAAGCGGGCATATTCCATTTGCTGATCTACTCTCTCTAAGCTTATCTTTTCAATTATATTTTCCGGACTTTTCATACCGGCAGTATCAATCAGGTTAAAGGTCAAACCTTTGATATTTATAAAACCTTCAATCAAATCCCTGGTGGTCCCTGGTAGAGGGGTAACTATTGATTTATTTTGCTTTAATAATATGTTAAAAAGGCTGGATTTCCCAACATTAGTCTTACCTAAAATGATAGCATTGATTCCCTCTTTAATGAGCTGCCCATATTTTACGGTATTTAATAATTCACTTATCTCGCTAAGCGCCTTCTTTAAGGTGCTAGTGATTTCTTTATGGTCAATTTCAGGAAGTCCCTGGTCTGGAAAATCAAGCACGGCCTCAATCCTGGCGTTTATATCGATGATACGGTTCTTCAGATTATTTATTTCAGTCCTCAAGTCGCCAGAAAGATGACGAAGAGAGGAATGCCAGCTTTTCTCATTACTCGCCTTAATAATATCAATGACCGCCTCAGCCTGGCTCAGGTCTATACGGCCATTTAAAAATGCTAACTTAGTAAATTCTCCCGGTTCTGCTATCCGGGCTCCCATTTTCTGGACAATTTCCAAAACTTTATTTATAGCTAAATAACCACCATGACAATTGATTTCTACTACATCCTCTCTGGTATAACTCTCTGGTTTACGCATCACTGTTAAAAGAACCTCATCAGCCATAGTATCCTTGCCGGGTGCAACAATGGTCCCATAATAAATACGGTGACTGTGAAATTCTTCAAGATTCTTCCTTTTATTTCCTTTATAACGAAATATTTTACTGGCAATCTCAATGGAACGAGGGCCACTAAGACGCACAATCCCGATACCTCCTATGCCTGGTGGTGTAGAGATAGCAACAATGGTATCACCATCTTTATCTGTATACTGGAATTGCTGGTTTTTCATTGTCCATCCTGATAATCTATTCAATAATCCTTATTTTTGCCTGAATTCTTTTTATCTTTTTTTACTTCTTTTACACAGATACCCACGAGTGTGCCCGTGGGTATCGTTAATCCCTTATTTACAGTGCTTCTTAAAGGGTTATTTTTCTTTTCAAACTGTATAGAATTTTGCAAGGCATATCTGATTATGTCTTTAATAATTGTCTTGAGTCTGTTACTGTTCTTCTTTTTTATCCACGTTTATGAATGGTTTAATAATAATACGCCGATAGGGCTCCCGTCCTTCACTATGAGTGGTCACACCTGTATCATCCTTTAAAGCCATATGTACTAATTTTCTTTCTATACTATTCATAAAATAAAGAGGTATAGTGTATCCTCTTTTTTTAGCTAATTCCGCTTTTTCCAGAGCATATCTCTTTAAAGATTCTTCTCTTCTTTTTCGATATCCATTAATATCGATTATATAGTTTTTATAGACTCCCAGGCTTCTCTCCTGATTGGCAAGTAAATTCACCAGATACTGAATAGCATCCAGGGTGTGCCCATGTTTCCCAATCATGATACCTGGGTCTGTTTTTACAATTTCAAAAAGGGTTGAACCCTGTTCAACTGAGACCACATTTACTTCAGCATCGGCACTTATGCTTGCCACTATCTTTGAAAGAATTTGCCAGGCTTTCTTATCTTGTTCGTCTAAATTTATCTCTTCATTTTCCAAATCCAGCAAAAATACCTCTCTCTTTTCAACGATATGTTTATCTTATTCTAAAAATAACAAAACAAGCCAATTATAAATAGTGTGGTTTTCTAATTTTTGGTTTTCCTGGTTGGTTTTTCATATCCTGGTATCCAGGAAATTTCTTCTTCTCTGACTTTTGGTTTGATTTCTATCTCTTTCTTCTGTTCTTGCCTCTGTTCTTGTTTCTTCTCTGTTACTGCCTTTCCCGTAGAACTATCGCTTTCCAGTTTTATTTCTGTTTCCTGGTCTTTTTTATTAATGATTAATTTTTGACCGATATCAAAGAGCGTGGAGGTAATCCAGTATAAGCTTAATCCGGAAGGCAGGCTAAAACTGATAAAGGCAATCATAAGGGGCATAACAGTACCCATAATTTTCTGTGTATCAGCGGCAGGATTGCCGGAACTCTCACTCTTACTGGTTACCGGCATGGGAGGCATAGTGAGCTTTTGTTGAACAAACATAGAGACACCAACCAGTATCGGTAAAATACCAATACTATAATTACCGATAACACCAAATAACTGGTCAGGACCGGCTAAATCCTTAATCCATAAGAAGGTGCTGTCTACTATTTCGGTATTAGGTATATAATATTTAAACTCCCTTAGGACCCTAAAAAAGAGAATCAGGATAGGCATTTGAATAAGCAGAGGTAAGCACCCGCCCATAGGATTAACCTTATGTTGTTTATATAAGCTCATTATTTCCTGATTCATTCTTTCTTTATCATGGCTGTACTTTTTCTGAATTTCCTGCATTAGTGGCTGGATCTTCTGGGTATCTCTCATAGCCACCATCTGTTTTTGCATCAGAGGATACATGATAGCCCTGATAATCAGGGTTAGAATAATTATGGCTAATCCATAATTATGGGTAACACCATATAAAAAACTGAGTAATTGTTCTACCCAACTTATTAATGTATTCCAGATTCCCAAATTATTACTCTCCTTTTTTTAAAGAATTGTCATATTCTCGTTTAATCATCTAATAATTATCTTCAGAAATATACCATTGAAAGTATAGTTACCTTTAGTGTAGAGCCGGAAACAGCTCCCGCAATTCATTAACGGTAAAGGGTTGCCTGCAAATCTTTTAAATTTTTGTTTTCTTCAACCTCTGGTACCGGGTCATAACCACCGGGGTGGTAGGGATGACACCGCGATATCCTTTTTAAAGCTAACCAGGTCCCCTTAATACAGCCATGTTTTTGAATTGCCTGTAAGGCATAATCTGAACAGGTAGGATAGAACCTGCAGGTGGCTGGTTTTAAGGGAGAGATATACTTTTGATAGAAAACAATAGCTGTAATGAATATTCTGTTCATCTTTTTATATTAAAAGAAAAATTAGGTTAGGCGGCTGCTTTCTGAGCAATACCTTTTGCTGTTATTTATCTGCAGCAATCCTATTAGTTCCTCCTTCAGCTCGGTAAAGGTAGCTTCTAAAATTCCCTGACGGGCTATAATAACCACATCGCTGCCGGTTAATAGTCTGGTACCTTCTAAGCGCCAGATCTCTCTTAATCTTCGTTTAATCTTATTACGGTGTACGGCTTTGCCAATACTCTTTTTTACAATGATTCCCACCCGGTTATTTTCCTGCAGAGCTGATAGGACATAAACTACTAAAAACTTACCAGCTTTTTTATTTCCATAGGAAAAAACTTTGCTAAATTCGTTGGTTTTTATAGAATTCTCCTTAACCAGGTTATTATCTAACCAGAAACAGTCAATCTTTTTCTTCCTTTTTGTCTTCTCCTTTTTAAGATTAGTCTTCCACCTTTGGTGCTCATTCGCTCGCGAAAGCCATGAACTTTCAATTTTTTTCTAGTATTAGGCTGATAAGTGCGCTTCATTTATTTTCATTCTCCTTTTGTAGAATCTCTAGTTCAAAAATATGGTCAATAAATTAATTTTTTAAGTTGTAATTTTAAATTATACCTATATTACCTTAAACATGTCAAATACTGCAATAGTTTACCTTATTTTTTCTGTTGTGACAAGTATTATCTGCTAACAAAGAGTGTGTGCTATATTTTCTGTAAAAGTAGAAAAAGTTAAATAAGATATACTTGAAATGGGCCATCAAGAACCTCCATAATAAATTATAGAATAATCAAATATATTAAGGAGGATAATTCAAGATGACCCAACTAAATAGTAAGTCAATAAAGACAATTTTGCAAGAGGCACTATCAAAAGATGGAGATTTCCTAAAGGAAATGGTAAGGATGCTATTACAAGAGATTATGGAAGAAGAAAG
>JAKPKS010000014.1 GCA_029553585.1 Candidatus Atribacteria bacterium
TACGCATGACGTACAGTTTCGTCATGAGTCATGAGTCTTGCGTTAAAAATCAAAGAAAAAGAAAGATGTGGGCTGTAGAGTATGAGACTGCCACGACAGCCCAGAATTAGAGCATAGGGGCTGTCTCGCAGTGACAAAAAAGTAGAGTTTTTAGTTTTTTGTATTATGTAAGACGTAAAACGTCAGACTGTGTGAAAACTCACCTTTTTAAGCCAAAAATACAGTAAAGTGGAGGACAAAGTGTATTTTATACCATATATTTATCATCTAATCCCATATCTTGGTTAAATTAATACCATAGGTGGAGGTAAATTATACATAGAAACAATTTTGACACAGCCTGACGTATAACGCACAGTTTCGTCATGAGTCATGAGTCTTGCGTTAAAAATCAAAGAAAAAGAAAGGTGTGGGCTACAGGGTATGAGACTGCCACGACAGCCCAGAATTAGAGCATAGGGGCTGCCTCGCAGTGACTAAAGAGTAGAGTTTTAAGTTTTTTGTATTACGCATGATGTAAAACGTAAGACGCACCACGATCCTGTCATCGCGAGGAGCGCAGCGACGTGGCGATCACATCCACTTATACCCACACTCTTCTCTCTTTCTTTTTAACTGCTGGCTATTTAGCGATAGTAAGGCAATATAAACTTATCAATGGTTATGCTATAATAGTACTAAAAGATAGATTAAGTATTTTTTTTAAAGAGAATGTTTCAATGAGAAAAGATACCAAAAACTTCATTAAATCTTCTGAGTATGATTTAGAAACTGCACAATTTATGTTTGATACAAGAAGATATGTTTATGTAATTTTTATGTGTCATCTCTCTTTGGAAAAATTACTTAAAGCCTTTGTTTCAGAGGCAAATCAAACTACTCCACCTAAAAGCCACAATTTAATTTATTTAATTAAAATAGGTAATATTCAACTACCGAAGGATTATCTAGAATTTATTGCTAAGATTAATAATGCGAGCATAATCACCAGATATCCGGAGGATTTTTTAAAGACTTTAGAAGCATATCCTGAAGATATTGCATTTGAATACCTTTCTATTACTAAGGAGATTCATAAATGGTTAAAACAAGACAAGAAATTACTCGAATAATTGAAAGATATAAAAAGGAGTTAGAGAAATATAAAATCCACCCTGAAAGGATCATACTTTATGGTTCCTATGCCAGAGGAGGTGCCAGAGAAGATAGTGATATTGACCTTATAGTAATCTCTAAAGATTTTAAAAAAATGAACTTAAGAGAAAGGTTGGAAATTTTAGGGCTGGCAGCAGGTAATATTTTAGAGCCTATTGAGGCTTTAGGATATACGCCAGATGAAGTATTAGAAAAGAAAGAAACATTTTTAGAAGCCATTATTTGAGTTTATTTAATTATTCAACCTTTTCCCCCTCTCCCTGTAATCGTGACATAAAAGAAAGTATAACGTGTATTCGTCATGAGTCATACGTTTTGCGTCTTGCGTCAAAAATAAAAAAAAAGAAAGATGTGGGCTACAGAGTATGAGGTTGCCACAATTTGCTTTTAGCAAATTGTGGCAGTGACAAAAAAGTAGGTTCTCCTTATTTGAATACCAATAATTATATACTTATTTAAAAAATTATTAAATATTTTTTAATTTTATGTCTAAAAATAAAATAATAGGGAATAATGTATAATAGAAGCATGGTTTAGTATATTTTTAAAGGCAACAGGTTCTGTATAATGTAAGCCTATTTGACTTTTTGTTTTTTATTGTGTTAAAATTTTAATGTCCTTTATGCTTTAATATTATATTCTTAATATAGACAATCACGGGAAAATAATCAGCAGCTTATTTACAATTACATAACAACTCACCATAAGTTGATAAAGGCAAACTGCTCGAAAGGGCAGGACGCAAAGTTATGGGCCTAAAGTATACTTACTATGGCAACCAGACTGCCGACTTATTTTCCATTTTTAATAAGGACAGGTGGGGATGTATCGAGATGGAACATTTGAAACATGATTATTTTTTACCTGAATTTTTAACTACTTTTTATACCTTTCAGATTATCGCCCAGGCCAACTATATTCTACAACCTTTTCTACACCAGATATCGCCCAAAAGCATCATAGAAGTTGTAAAGTACCATCTGCCAATTATTATTCTGATTTGAGGGAGGTGATTTGTCGCTAAAACAAGAGGAAAGCTAACATATAAAATAGTGATTCCTGCAGGTGGTATTTCATTCTATTTTTTCTTACCTGCACATTTAATCTAAAAGAATAATTAAAAAATATAAGAAGAAAAGGGAGAATTAAAAAAATGAAAGGTAAAAGAATATTTCTATTAATTACTATCATGTTGATGCTTGTATTTCTGGTAACCGGCTGTAATCTTTTTACACCACCTGTTACCAAAAACTACATTAAGGGCAGAGTCCTTATGCCGCCAACAGCCAAAGTAATATCAAAGGATATTACCGGCTGGATACCGGCAGCTAATGCCCAAGTCACCATAGTGGATGCCAATGGGAAAACACATACTGTAACCACAGATAGTAATGGTAACTATAGATTTGAAAATATTGAGGTAAATACCAATACCATCATCACTGCTACTATTACTATCGATGGTAAGAAATTAGTCTTAAAGGGTGTCATACCCCAGAGAGTAACAGACAAGCAAAATCACGATGTCGGCACTATGGACCCTGAATCAACAGCCTTGGCTCTGGTAGTTGAGCATTTACTGGATTCAGGTGTAGGTCCGGCTGATATAGATTTAGATGCAATCAAGAGCAGTGATTCCTTCAGTGATTTATTAGATAAAGTTACCAGTACCATTGAAGGGCATGGTAATGTCACCCAGGATCCTGCTATCGTTGGTTTAGTAGATGATGTTGAAGAAGAGGTCAATCCTTCTGAACCTGAACCTGTAACACCACCAGGTGGGGGGAATGGGGGAACGACTACTATTCCGGTAAGTGCTGTTATTGTGGAGGGTGTTGATGATCTATTCGTTGGAACCGTGTTAACATCTAAGACAACACCCACTGGGGCCAATGTTAATTATCAGTGGCTAAGAGCAAATAATGTTGTTGCAGATGATGATGACTATGAAGCTATTGATGGGGCGACTGGCAAGACCTATGAATTAACTGCCAATGATGCGGGCAAGTACATCAAGGTCAAAGTAGAAGGTAAGGGTAGCTATAAAGGAACAGTCATCAGTGAAGAGGCAGTAGGGCCCGTGGAAACGCTAGTACCGGGTGATTTGGTGATTGCCTACAAGTATAATGACAAGGATGAAACTAAAACTGCCCACTATGTTGCCAGAGACCGGGCCTATGAAAAACTAACCCTGCCGGTTGGCGCTGCTTTGCAATCATTAACTGTGGCCATGGATGGGGTTGCTGACGAAAACAAAGATGACGTAAAGATTGAATTCAAGAAAGCGCCGTCAGGCTACGAATCGCCTTGGGGTACTTTAGAGTGGAAAGATGGTAAATGGGAGCTCAAGAGTGCGAATCATACTAACTACCAGAACCTGCAAGAAAACGAGTATGAGCTTCAGGCCACCTTCATTTCTCTTGCAGGTAACCCATTGACCATAGGTATAGAGGTCGAGGTTAGCAAACAGAAAGCCGCCCTTGATGCCATCCAGCCCAGCTGGGAAATTACCGGGATTAAAGGGATCTGCGATGACGATAGTCAGTGCGATCCGTCAAAATTAGATGAGGTAATGACAAGAGACAAACTACCAAGTGAGCTAAAGAATGAGAATGGTGTTGATGTTGATTATCAGGTAACCATCAAGACCAGTTATGAGGGTATGGATAGTTGGGGTGATGCCATAAAGGCAAGAAATGTAACCACCTACTTTACAATTCCCGAAGGTGTAACAGTTTGGTATCCGGTTTGGGAAAACAGTTCGCAGACATATGAGTCAACAGAAAACGGAACAGGCCCATTCACATTAGGCATGGAGGGGCATCCCCTAAGTGCGGGCAATATCGAAGCCGATGGCATCGTCTATATTGCCTTAGGTGAAGCAGAAGAAACAGAATTCACATTCACCATCAAACTGGTTGACGCCGAAGAGAGTTGGGAAGATGTAGTATACGGCGAGCAAGAGCTAACTATAACAAGATCTGAATATGAATTTGAAGTTACGACGGAGGAACCTATCTCAATCCCGGCTGTTACTGAGTTCACCAGTGACAATAAAATAGTTGTAACTGGTAACAACGGCGGACTCAACAAACCCGGTGAAGCGGCTTACACAGCCCTAAAGGATGCTATTTTCGGCGAAAATGAAAATGGGAATGGGTTAAAGCAATATAAGATAGAAGTAACACTAAAAGCCATCAACGATGGTAGTGATTTTGGGTACACAAACAAAAGCGTAAGGATAGAAAACCTAGAAGTTACAAAGAGTGACAATGAAAACGACGCAGATCTAAAAGTCTATCTATATGCTCACACCGATAATGCTTGGTATGATTTGGTGCAAACAGGCTGGGGCAGTACAGGAAAAGGGAACGGATTTAATCTATATAAAGACGAAAACACTAAATTAGAAGCATACGTATTTGCAACCGAACTTGGCGAATACACCGTTACATTTACAGCAATTGACATGGCGAATAATAATAAGGAAATTTGCTCCGATAGCGTTACGATAACTATAACGGGTGCAGAAGACGATAACCAGGAATAGCTGGAATACCTGGGGTCTATAATTGAAAAATAACATTCAACTATAGAATAATCTGATTAACCAGGATAGTCAAAAAACTTTCTTTATGCCAGAATAATTACATATGGCCGAAGGAGCATTTGTGGCTTTAGGGGTTTGTCCAAAGACATTT
>JAKPKS010000021.1 GCA_029553585.1 Candidatus Atribacteria bacterium
GTGATTATCCTGGATGAAGAGAATAGAGAATATATGTTCAGTGAAAAATTTTCCTGTCCTTATTGCGGCGTTAGCCTGCCGGAAATTACCCCACGCATATTTTCCTTCAACAGTCCCTACGGGGCATGTCCCAATTGCGGAGGGTTAGGGTTTAAGATGGAATTTGACCCTGATCTGGTAGTTCCTGATAAGAATAAAACCATTTTAGAAGGAGCGCTGGTACCATGGGGTGCTATCAAAGGAAGGTATCTACATCATATTTTACTTGGGGTGGCCAAACATTATGGATTTGATTTAAATACACCCTTTAACAGATTGACTGAGGAACAACAAAGAGTCTTACTCTATGGTTCTGGTCATACAAAAATATCTTTTGAATATAATGATGTGGAGGAAGGAAATTCCTGGATTCATCAGAATGAATTCGAAGGAGTAATTAATAACTTAAAGAGAAGATATCGTGAGACTAAGTCTGAATACATTCGAGCTGAGATTCAAAAATTTATGACCATGAACAACTGCCCGGTCTGTCAGGGCAGGAGGTTAAGACCAGAAAGCTTAATGGTCAGAATAGGTGAATATTCCATTGCTGACCTTTCCGATATGACTGTAAAACAGCTTATCAATTTTTTTAAGAACCTGAATTTAGAGGAGAGGGAAGCTGAGATTTCTAAACAGATTAGAAAAGAGATCTTAAATAGGTTAAATTTTTTAATGGATGTCGGTCTGGACTATATAACCCTTTCCCGTGGCTCAGCTACCCTGGCCGGCGGTGAAAATCAGAGGATAAGATTGGCTACTCAAATTGGCTCAAATCTGACCGGAGTTCTTTATATTCTGGATGAACCTTCCATTGGGTTACATCAGAGAGATAACGATAAATTGTTAAAAACTCTGTTTCAGTTGAGAGACCAGGGAAATACAGTTATTGTAATTGAGCATGATGAGGATACTATCAGGGCGGCTGATTACATTATTGATCTGGGCCCTGGAGCAGGTATACATGGTGGAAATGTGGTTGCGGCAGGTAATGAAAGAGAGATAATGGCCAGTCCTTACTCGATAACCGGCCAATATTTAAGCGCTAATTGCGAGATAGCAATTCCTGCCCGGAGAAGGCCTGGTAATGGTAAGAACATCAAAATAATTGGAGCTAAGCAACATAATTTGAAAAATATTGATGTGAGCATACCCCTGGGTAAGTTTAACTGTGTTACCGGAGTTTCTGGTTCTGGAAAGAGTACCTTGATTGAAGAGATACTATATAAAGCCCTGTTAAAAAAGATATATCACAGCAGAGTAAGACCAGGGGAACATGAACGCCTGGAGGGGACTGAAAATATCGATAAGGTAATCATTATTGACCAATCTCCGATTGGCCGTAATTCACGCTCCAACCCTGCCACCTATACCGGAATATTCACCCCCATCAGAGAGTTGTTTGCGAAAACCAGTGCAGCCAGGATAAGGGGGTATAAACCTGGCAGATTTAGCTTTAACTTGAAGGGAGGAAGATGTGAGGCCTGCCAGGGTGCCGGCATAGTAAAAATTGAAATGTTCTTCCTGCCCGATATATACATTCCTTGTGAAGTCTGCAAAGGAAAGAGGTTTAACCGGGAAACCTTAGAGATAAGGTATAAGGATAAGAATATTGCCCAGATTTTAGATATGACAGTAGAGGAATGCAGTCAGTTCTTTGAGAATATCCCGGTCATAAAAAATGGTTTACAGACTCTGCTAGACGTAGGATTAGGTTATATAAAATTAGGGCAATCAGCCACTACTCTGTCCGGCGGGGAAGCGCAGAGGGTAAAGTTGGCCAAAGAGTTGAGTAAAAAAAGTACCGGTAAAACATTGTACCTGCTGGATGAACCGACAACGGGATTGCATTTTGATGACGTTAAAAAATTGCTGGATGTTTTAAATAGATTAGTAGAACACGGTAATACCATACTGGTTATTGAACACAATATGGATGTTATTAAATCTGCTGACCATATTATCGATTTAGGTCCCGGAGGTGGTGAGGAAGGGGGAGGGGTAGTTTTTAGTGGTACACCGGAAGAGATAATTAACCAGCCTCTCTCTTTTACCGGACAATTTTTAAGGAAGGTATTACATAAGAATAAATCTGAAAACAAGCATTGTATTTCCGGAGTGGGTGTATGAGTTTATCTGACATTATAAAACATTTGCCAGAACAAAGCGGGGTATACCTCTTTAAAGATCGTAGCGGCGAGATTATCTATATTGGTAAAGCCAATTCACTGAAGAATCGGGTCAGTTCCTATTTTACCAGAAATTACTCTCATTCACCGAAGGTTAAGCAGATGATTAAGCAGATTGATAAGGTAGAGTATATTATTACCGACTCAGAGATGGAGGCCTTACTGCTGGAAAGCAGACTGGTAAAAAAGAACGATCCTTACTTCAATACCCAGTTAAAAGATGATAAAAGCTATCCTTTTATTCAAATTACTACAGGTAATCCCTTCCCGGCTATTCACTTAATCAGGAAAAATAGTAAAATTGCCGAAAAAAAAGCCAGTAATTATGGTCCTTTCACCGATGTGGAAACAACCAGAAAAGCTGTACATAAGCTGAGGAGTATTTTTAAAATCAGGAATTGCAGCCAGCAGAAATTTAATACTGGAAAACCCTGTCTTGATTATCAAATAGGTTTATGTTCAGCCCCCTGTGCTCAAAAAATAGAACAGGGTGAATATCTGAAAAAGGTAAAGGAATGTAGTCTCCTCTTATCTGGACGGTACCGGGTATTACTGAAAAACCTGAAACAGGAGATGAAAATTGCAGCACAGCTGATGTTTTATGAGAAAGCAGCTAAGGTTAGAGATACTATCAACATGATCGAAAAGGTGATCAGCCAGGAAAAGACCAGCAGAACTTACCAGAAAAAATTAGATAGTTATATTCAAGAGGATATCACTAAAAATTCTGTACAAAGAGGGCTCCGAGGTCTGCAGGATTTTTTAAAGCTGCCGATGTTGCCCAGATTGATTGAAGCATATGATATTTCCAACATACAGGGGAAGATGGCAGTTGGCTCTCTGGTTTCTTTTCAGTCAGGAATGCCGGATAAGAAAAGATATAAACATTTTAAAATCAGATTTGAACAGGGAATTAATGATTATGCCATGATGAGAGAGGTATTGGAACGCCGTTTTAGTAATTGTTCTCTGAAAAAGGAGCAATTACCGGATTTAATTCTGATTGATGGAGGAAAAGGCCAGTTGAGCATTGCCACTATGGTATTACAGGAGTTAAATTTACCATTGAATCTTGTTTCCCTTGCGGAGAGAGAAGAACTGCTCTTCCAGCCAGGAGTTCCTGAACCAATAATGTTACCCAGAGATTCAGAAGCCTTTTTTCTAATACAGAGAATCAGAGATGAAGCTCACAGATTTGCCCTGAGTTACCATCAAAAACTGCGCAGTAAAATAATTAGAAATTCGTTGATAGATTTTATCCCGGGTATTGGAGAAAAGAAGAAGACACAGCTTTTAACTAAATTTAAGAGTATTGACCATATCAGAAATGCATCACTGGAAAAATTGAAAGAGCTTCCTGGCATAGGTGATAAAACTGCTCGAAAAATAAAAGATATATTGGAGATAAGGCATGATTTTAAATTACAGGAATAAAGCCCCGGTAATAGATGTAACCTCCTATGTAGCAGAAAGTGCCGCATTGATTGGTGAGGTATATATTGGTAAATATAGCAGCATCTGGTTTTCTGTGGTGTTGCGTGGAGACCTTAATTGTATTTCCATCGGTGACTATACCAGTGTACAAGACGGTACGGTAATTCACGTCACAGAAATTTTACCCACTAAGGTGGGAAACTATGTTACAATTGGACATGGAACAATTTTGCATGGCTGTATAATAGAAGACCTTGCCCTGATTGGCTCTGGTGCCAATATTCTGGATGAGGTGGTAATAGGAAAGAATTCTATCATTGCTGCCGGCACTGTGGTAGCACCCAGGACGCTAATTCCAGCTAATTCCATGGTTATGGGTGTGCCCGGTAAGGTGGTCAGAAAAATTACCGAAAAAGAAATATCTGCTTTAAAAGAACATGCCGAATCTTATGTGAAATTAGCTAAAAAATATAAAGAAAATAACAATAAAGACAATGTATACTGACTTTTTCTTTAAATGCCTTACCCTCTACTTATGCCAAGAAAAAAAGAAAATTTTTTAAAATTAATTTTTAAATTTACCAGGTGATTGGATTCCGGGAGGTAGATGCATCATGGCCAGGAAATCAATTGCTGATTTAGCTTTTGAGGTTCTTGAAAAAAACCGTAACCCCCTGCACTATCGTAAGATTACCGAAGAGATAATGAAGATTAAAGAGATAAAGGCAGAAAATCCCCATCATGATGTCAATGCCTTAATGGGAGTCGATCAGAGATTTATTAGATATCAGCGTGGTATTTGGGGACTGGTCAAGTGGAAATATCGGGAAGCGAATCTGCCCTATACTTTAACCTCTTACTGCCTGCATAATGGTACCATCTTTTTAACCAATTATTTAAAACCTTATTTCGCCTGGCATAGAAATGATGAACCGGTACAGGTTTCTTTTATCGATAGTGATGGGGAAGAGATTAGAGTAGAGGTAGATTATCAAAAAAAATTAATTTCTGGTTTTAAAGAATGGTTCCAAAAGAGGTCCTTAAAGGTTAATGATACTATTTTACTTGGCTTAATCGATCAGAACAAAAAGGTGTATTTTATAATTGCAGAAAAAGATATTAAATATGATACTGAAAAAGATATAGGTGATAAGATTTATCAGATTTTATATAATGAGAATAGGGCACTTAATTTTTCTCAGATATTTACTGAAATTACCAAACGGGAATTAGGAACCGGCAACTTATTTGAAAATTATATATTGGACATTTTAAATAATGATATTCGTTTCTCCAGAATAAATAACGAAAAGTGGGGCTTATTGGAATGGCTGAGTGAATCAGAACAGCTATTTATCGTCCTTTCTTCTGCAGAAAATACTGAGGATTTTTACAACTCTCTGAAAAAATGTTTCCAATTCTTAGGGTATAATACCGAATATAGTAGCGGAGGTTACTCGAAAGTGCTCATAGCTCAAGCTGAATTAGCTTCCAAATCATATTCTCTGCTAATTACCGGTTTGCCGAAAAATTATGATATCAACATTATACATTCCATCGATTGGCAAATGTTAAAAAAGGTTAAACAGAACCAGGGAGCTGATACAACAATTTTATTTTCAGAAAATATCTTATTACCGGAATTAATCGATAGAGCCAGTGAAGAAGGGGTACAATTGTATGAGCTTTCCATCCTAGAATATGTTATTAATGAGCACAAACAGATACCTTTTTCTTTAATTGAATTGAGAACCGCATTCAGTCCCTTGCGCCACCCTGGTGATAATCTGATTAAGTTACAAAAAATAAGGGAGAGCCAGTGGCAAGACTATTTATTGTTAAAAACAATAATTAATATTTTACAGGTAGTAAGAACAAAGAATACCTTTACTGATCTAAATCTGTTGACTCAAAAGATAAGCCTTATGCATAGCTCTTTTCACAATAACAAGATAGAATCTGCTCAGGTAAAGAAAGCACTTGCTCTGTTAAGCAAAGAACCATTTAAATTGCTGGAATTATCAGAATCTGGCAATATTATATTAGCTTTTCCTGACCATCTTGCCCAGGAGAAGATTTATAATACATTCCAATATATACTGGAAAATAAGGATATTTAACCTATCAGAAATAAAGGAAGCATGGTTTGACAATGAAAATTAAATGGTTAGGACACTCTTGTTTTTTAATTACCAACCAGAGAGGCATTAATATACTGACCGATCCCTTTGATGGCACATTGGGCTATCAGATGACAAAAGAAAAAATCAATATTATTACTATCAGTCATGAACATTATGACCATAATAATACTATGGGCATTAAAGGCAAGCCAGTGGTGTTAAAGGGAGCAGTAAACAGGGATACCCACAAGATCATTTTCAAAGGAATCCCTTCCTATCATGATAGTGCTTTTGGAAAATATAGAGGTAATAATACTATCTTTGTTATCAGGACTGATGAAATGGCATTATGCCATTTGGGAGACCTGGGGCATTTACTGGAAGATACACAGCTGACCGAGCTGGGTAAGATAGATATTCTTTTTATTCCCATAGGTGGCTACTATACCCTTAATCATATTCAGGCTACTCAGGTTATAGAACAGGTTAAACCAAGGATAGTATTACCCATGCACTACAAAACTGATGCCATCAAGTGGTCTTTAGACCCATTAGCTGTTTTTTTAGATAAAAAACAGAATATAAAAATAATTGGAAGTAATACCTTGGAGGTTGGTAACCAGTCTCTTCCAGAGAAGACTGCTATTTATGTTTTAAATTATTAATTTGGTACGATTAATAAAAGAACAAAAATATTTGTTTTTAATCTTATATATTGCATTGCTTTTGATTATAATGTTTCTGTAAGTTAAGCTGGTCAAAATATCCAGAATTCAACTTGTAAACTTAACATTAAGGAGAACAGGTTGTTTACAGGACAGCTATTGGTGCATGTTGATACAAATCAATCATAAAGTTTAAGGAAAGGGTGGGTATGACCAAATATATCTTTATTACCGGAGGAGTAGTTTCCTCCATTGGCAAGGGAATTACTGCAGCCTCCATTGGACAGATCTTAAAAAGCAGGGGGCTGAAAGTCACTATACAGAAACACGATCCTTATCTCAATGTAGATGCTGGCACTATGAGCCCTTTCCAGCATGGAGAAGCATTTATTACAGAAGATGGTGCTGAAACTGATTTAGACTTAGGGCATTACGAAAGATTTATAGATCTGAACCTGACCAGGGAAAATAGCGTTACCACGGGGAAAATATACAACACTGTTATTTCTAAAGAAAGGAAAGGAGAATTTTGGGGGAAGACAGTTCAGATTATTCCCCATGTAACCGATGAAATAAAAGCAAGTATTAAGAGATTAAATAAACCCGGACAGCCTCCTTTAGATGTTATAATTGTGGAAATCGGGGGTACTATAGGAGATATTGAGGGATTACCTTTTCTGGAGGCAATCAGACAATTTCGGAATGATATCGGTAAAGAAAATGTACTTTATATCCATGTTTCCTTTTTCCCCTATATAAAGTCAGCCAAAGAGATTAAATCCAAGCCAACCCAACATAGTATTAAAGAGCTACGCAGCATCGGAATACAGCCTGACCTCTTGATATGTCGGGCTCAGGCAAGATTAACTGTTTCTGTAAAAGATAAGATTTCTCTATTCTGTGATATTCCCAAAGAAGGTATTATAGAGGCAGAAGATGTGTCTTCTATCTATGAAATGCCTATCATACTTGAGGAACAGGGGTTAGGGGATTTGATAATTAAAATGCTGCGCCTGCCTGAACAAAAGCCTGATTTACAGGAATGGCGGAAGATGGTTTATCGCCTGTACCATCCTGATAGGAGGGTAAACATAGCAGTTATTGGTAAATATATTAAGTCTAAAGATGCCTATATGAGCATCAATGAAGCTCTGGTGCATGCCGGTATTTATCATAATTGCCGGGTTGAAATCAAAAGAATTGATACAGATTTGTTATGTAAAAATGATATAAAGAGAATTTTGAAGGGAATACAGGGTGTTATAATTCCTGGCGGATTTACAACAAAGGGAGTTGAAGGAAAGATAAGAGCAATCAGATATGCCCGTGAGAACCAGATACCCTTTATGGGTATTTGTTTAGGCATGCAGTGTGGTTTAATCGAATTTGCGAGAAATATACTAAATCTGACTGATGCCAATAGTATGGAGTTTAATCCCTATACCAGTCATCCTATCTTTAAACAACTGGAAGAATTAAAAGGTATTACATCTGAGAAAGGCGCAATGCGTCTGGGCAGCTATGCCTGTAGTTTGACAAAAGGAACCCTTGCCTATAAAATATATGAGAGAGACCAGATACAGGAGAGGCACCGTCATCTTTATGGTTTTAATAACCATTTCTTGCCAGAGTTTGAACAGGCTGGTATAATATTCAGTGGAGTTAATCTGGAAAGTAAGATAATCGAGATTTTTGAATTAACCAATCATCCCTGGTTTATAGGGATGCAATATCACCCGGAGTATAAGTCCAGACCCAATCGACCTCATCCAATGTTTGCAAGTTTTCTTGAAGCTGCCCTGAAGCAGGTTTAAAATGATGAGTTTATACATTGTAATTACGGTTAGGAGAAAATAAAAAATGAATGCCTTAATTCTCGCCGGTAAAAAAGATATTGGAAATTTAGAAAGCAACACTAAATTAACTAATAAAGCGCTGTTAATGCTTAACGAGACTCCCATGATAGAATATGTGGTAAATGCCTTACGGGACTCAGAGTTGGTGGATGATATCGTGGTAGTGGGTCCCGAAGAAGATTTAGCTCCCATTTTAGAGAATAAAGTAAAAAAGATTCTTAATTCCGCTGATTCCATTGTGGAAAATGTAAAGATTGGGCTTGATTATTTTCCGGGGGATTGTAAAATTTTAGTGCTGACCTCCGATATTCCCCTGCTTACCGGAGAGATTATTGATCATTTTATAAAAAAGTGCGATCAATATAATGCTCTTTTTTACTATCCTATTATCTTAAAAGAGACAATTGTGAAGAAATATCCTGAAACTGCCCGTTCTTATATTTATCTGAAAGAAGGGATATTTTGTGGTGGCAATATGGTCATTGTGGCTAAGCCAATATTTGACAGAAATAAGCAGTTATTAGATGAACTCTACCAGAATCGCAAAGATGTTAAAAAATATGTTAGTATACTAGGTGTCAAATTCTTAATGAAGTATTTACTGAAGACCTTAACCATAAAGGAAATAGAAGAAAAGGCAGCTGAGATAGTTGGTTATCCGGTCAAAAGTGTCCTGATTGAAGATCCTGAAGTTATGATTGACTTAGATAAGTTAAGTGATTATGAGCTAATAGTACAGGTAATGAATCAAAACGATCCCACAGTTTTATCCTGATCAAAGGATGATTAATTTTGATTAATTTCATAATCTCTTGTTTTTTCAAAAGGAAGTGATATAATTTAATTATTGTGACTACAGGGCTATTCTTCATGAATTTTTCCCACTACTTCTCATTGATAATATTTTGTATTCTGTTACTAACAGATACTTTATAAATAAATAATATTCATTTTTAAAGATTAATTATTTATCTGTTTTTTTAAAATATTTTAAAGATACCAAAACCTGAGGGGGTATTATTTTGGAATTAAACGAATTGAAAGAAATGAAAATTAATGAATTATGCAAAATTGCCCATGAATATGACATCAATAATTGTGCACGAATGAAAAAGACTGATTTAATTTTTACTATCTTAAAAGCACAGACTGAAAAACAGGGGTATATGTTTTCAGAAGGCATTCTGGATATAATGAAAGAGGGGTTTGGTTTTTTGAGAACGGACGGCTATTTGCCCGGTCCCAATGATGTTTACATCTCACCAAGCCAGATAAAGAGATTTAATCTGAGTAACGGAGACCTTGTTTCAGGGCAGGTGCGTTATCCCAAAGAGGGTGAAAGATACTTTGCTTTGCTTAAGGTGGAAGCAGTCAACCATGAAGACCCCGAATTATCCAAAGAACGTATTGATTTTGAAAATTTAACCCCACTTTTCCCCATGGAAAGATTCAGGTTAGAGACCAAACCTCTGGAATTATCGACCAGGGTAATTGATCTTTTTTCACCTATAGGAAAAGGCCAGAGAGGGCTCATAGTATCCCCTCCCAAAGCTGGTAAAACAATGCTGCTGGAAAAAATTGCTAATGGAATTATTGCCAATCATCCGGAAACAATTCTTATGATCTTATTGATCGATGAGAGACCTGAGGAAGTCACCAATATGAGACGTTCTGTCGAGAAGGCGGAGGTTATTAGCTCAACTTTTGACCAGCCTATTAATAACCATATAAAAGTTGCCGAAATAGTCCTGGAAAGAGCTAAAAGATTAGTAGAGCTGAAACATGATGTGGTAATTTTGTTGGACAGTATAACCAGATTGGCCAGAGCTTATAACCTAAGTATCCCGACCAGCGGCAAGACTTTATCAGGGGGGTTGGATTCCACAGCTCTCTATTTTCCAAAGAGATTCTTTGGGGCTGCCCGGAATATTGAAGAAGGCGGCAGCCTGACCATCTTGGCTACTGCCCTGGTAGAAACCGGCAGTCGGATGGATGATGTCATATTTGAGGAGTTTAAAGGTACCGGTAATATGGAATTACGTCTTGATCGTGAAATATCCGATAACCGTATCTTCCCAGCTATAGATATTAAACGTTCGGGAACCAGAAAGGAAGAATTGTTGCTGGAGCCGGATGAATTGAGTAAAGTATGGTTAATGAGAAGGGCTTTAGCTAATCAAAGCACCATAGATGCGATTAGTTTACTTTTAAACAGGCTAAAGAAGACAAAAAACAATCTCGATTTCCTGAATACCATAAAAGATGAGAATCATTAATTATTCTTTATGTTATAGTTAGTAAACTCAATTTTTTTAAAAAATATGAAGTATCTTTGACGCTAAGAATGACATGTGCTATAATTTCATAGTTATTTAACAATCAATTTTTTACTGATAAGGCCAGTGGAAGTTATAAATTGATTAAAAAAAGTTGATGTTCGAATATAATTTTTCCAGGAAATCCAATTCCGAAAGATATAATCTAATTTTAAGAATGAAGGTGAAATAATAATGAAAAAGGGAATTCATCCTAAATATGGCAAAGCTACAGTAATCTGTGGTTGCGGAAATACATTTGAAACCCAGTCTACCAAGGAATTAATCAAGGTTGAGGTCTGCTCTGCCTGTCATCCTTTCTTTACCGGTGAACAAAAGTTCTTTGATTCTGCCGGACGTGTTGAGAAGTTTATGAAGAGGTATAGCTTAGAAGAAGAATCAGAGAAAAGCGGAAAAGAGCAGGGTGAAAAAGAGGAATAAATAACAGTAAGTAGAAATAGCAATATATTGAATAATAGGCAATATTGTCATGAAATTACTATTAAAATATACCAATAAAAAACAGGGCAAAAGCTCTGTTTTTTATTATGATCTATTATTTATGACTTAAATATTGTTAAATAAGAGGGAGGCTTAGATGCAGGAAACTTACGCTGGAGGCAGTATAGAAGTTATTTGCGGAAGTATGTTCAGCGGAAAAAGTGAAGAGTTGATTAGAAGAGTGCGTCGGGTTCAGATTGCCAGGAAACAGGTTCAGATCTTTAAGCCACTGATAGACTATCGTTACCAGGCTGAATATATCTACTCTCATAATGGAAATAAGGCCGAAGCTATCTGTATCAAAAATGCTAAAGAAATATTAAATAGAATCCAGCCAGATACTGAAGTAGTTGCCATTGATGAGGTGCAGTTTTTTGATAATAAAATTACGGAGATCTGCCAGATATTAGCTGACCAAGGCAAAAGAGTGATCGTAGCCGGTCTTGACCTTAATTTCAGAGGCGAGCCATTCGGCTCTATGCCCGAATTATTGGCTATGGCTGAATATGTCGATAAGCTTCATGCTATCTGTATGGTGTGTGGAAAACCGGCTACCAGAACTCAGAGACTGGTTAATGGTAAACCAGCTGACTATCAGGACCCTTTAATTCTGATTGGGGCCCGGGAAAGCTATGAGGCGCGCTGCCGGCAACACCATGAAGTGCCCAATAAACCAGAAAAAAAGAGGAAATTTAGAAAATAGGATTATTATGAAAGTTCAACTGTTAAATTATACCAGAAATCCGGAAGAGACTGTTGCTCAGGCAGCAAGACTGTGTTATTCTGCTAAAACCATTGAACAGATTAAAATGTCGACCATGGAAGAAAAGCCAGACAAACTAATTAGAAAAATAATTAAATTAGGACATTATTCAGTGTTGGAACATGTCTCTTTTACATTTGGAATTGAAGATATATCCAGGGTTACTTCTCATCAACTGGTAAGGCATAGGATAGCATCCTTTTCTCAAAAGAGTCAGAGATATGTAAAGGCCGGAGAAAAAGAGAATTTTGTTATCCCTAAAAGTATTCAGGATGTCAGTGATGATTTACCATCAAAATATCAGCAGCTGTTTGATAACTGTATCTCTTTCTACCAGGAGATGGTATCAAGGGGGATACCAGCTGAAGATGCACGTTATATTTTACCGCAGGCTATTGCTACCAGTATCATATTTACCGCTAATGCCCGTGAATTGATACATTTTTTTAGAATGAGATGCTGTAACAGGGCTCAGTGGGAAATAAGGGAACTGGCTCTTAAAATATTAAAATTAGTCCAGGAAGTTGCCCCGGGTATCTTTCGGGATGCCGGACCATCGTGTTTGGTAGGTCCATGTCCGGAAGGGGAAATGACCTGCGGTAAACCATGGATTAAAGAGAAGAATAACCAGAATTGAAGAAGCCATTCAAGAAAAAATACCTGATCATAAATAATAAATTTTATGGTTTGCAATAGCTAATTTGGAAAGTAGTGAAAAATATGTTAGAAGTTTTAGAAGATATAAAAAAAGAATATGAGGAATTAAACCAGAAATTGTCTCAACCTGAAATAATTGCCCATCATGAACAATTTCAAAAATTAGCCAAAAGGCATAGCGAAATTGCCAGAGCAGCACAGCTTTACATTGAATATAAGAAGGTGGAAGAAGAAATATTAGAAAATGAAGAGCTGAAAAAGAATGAAAAAGACCTGGAATTGAAGGAAATGATTGCTGAAGAAATAGAGTCGCTCCAGCAGAAGAAAGATAAGATAAAAGATTCTCTGGAGGAATTTTTAAATCCGGAGGATCCCAGAAATAAAAAGAACATTATTGTAGAGATAAGGGCTGGTGCAGGAGGAGATGAAGCGGCTCTTTTTGTAAGTGATTTGTTTCGTATGTATTCACGTTTTGCGGAAAGAAATCATTGGAAGGTAGAAGTAATGAATTCCAATCCTACTGAAATAGGAGGTTTTAAGGAAATTATCTTTGATATTTCGGGTAAAAATGTTTACGGGTCTTTAAAGCAGGAAAGTGGAGTACATAGGGTACAGAGGATACCGGTAACCGAATCGGGGGGAAGAATCCACACCTCTACTGTTACTGTGGCAATTTTACCGGAAGCAGAAGAGATTGAAATGGAGATCAACCCCAATGATTTAAAGATTGATCGTTATCGCTCCACCGGTCCAGGTGGACAGAGTGTTAATACTACTGATTCTGCAGTAAGAATCACCCATCTTCCCACCGGAATAGTAGTGACCTGTCAAGATGAAAAATCACAGCACAAGAATAAAGCCAAAGCATTAAAGATATTGAGAGCACGCCTCCTGGACACTTTACAGCAGGAAAAAGATGAGGAAATTGGGCAGCAAAGGAGAAAACAGGTGGGAACCGGAGACAGGAGTGAACGTATCAGAACCTACAATTATCCCCAAAACCGTGTTACTGATCACCGCATCAATGTAAACTTTCATAATTTAGAAGAAATATTAGATGGAAACCTGTTTGAGATCATCAAGCACTTTAAGGAATAAGTCTGATGGATAACTGTTCTATTAATAAAACTGTTGAGAAAACAGATAAACAGAATATCGGAGACCTGCTCCATTTTGGAAAAGCAGTATTGGAACAAAATAGCAATCAAAATGCTGAGTCAGAATCTATTTTATTGCTGAGTTATTTGTTGAATAAGGAAAAAAGTGCTTTATTTTTGAACAGACATCTACCGGTTTCACCATATAAAACTAAAAGATTTTATGAATGGGTGGAACAACGAAAAAAGGGGATACCCATCCAATATATTACCGGGTTTCAGAATTTTATGGGATTGGAATTTGAAACCTCAGAAGGAGTATTTATTCCCCGTTCCGAAACGGAGATTCTGGTAGAAAAGATAATTGAACTGATAGAGATGTTTCCCGAGAAAAAAAGACTATCTTTGCTGGATTTAGGGGCTGGTTCCGGGGTAATACCAATAACCGTCTGCTCTTTTTTCCAAAAAAAAGGAAGAGATGTTAATTTCTATGCAGTCGATGTTTCGGAAAAAGCTCTTCGATTAGCGGCTAAAAATGCGCAAAAATTTCATTGTCAGAACCATATTAATTTTATGAAAGGAGAGCTATTTACACCTTTAAAGGAGCTTAATAGATCAATTTTGTTTGATGGTATTATTTCCAACCCGCCTTATATCAGTCACCGGGATTGGAAAAACCTGCCTGATGAAGTTCGTATCTTTGAACCACCTGAAGCCTTGCTGGGCGGAGAGAAGGGCCTCGATTTCTACCAGAAAATTATCAGAGAATCTCCTAAATTCCTTAAACCGGGAGGGTTTTTAGCTTTAGAGTTCGGTCACCGGCAAAAAAATGATATAAAACAGCTTATAACTGAAAATGCCAATTATCTGCAAAAAGTTATCACTTTTAGGGATTATTATCACAATGACAGAGGTATCATAGCCTTTAAGAATAGCTCAGAAAATAATTAACGAGGGAAGATTTGAAAAAGCAGAACATTCTTTTTGTTTGTACTGGTAATACCTGCCGCAGTATTATGGCTCAGGCTATATTTCTAAAACTGAAAGAAGAACTGTTTCCCGATTTAAGCTTAGAACCAGATTCAGCAGGTATTGCAGTATCTGATCATCTCGCTCCCAGTCGGGAAGCCATTTTTTGTTTAGCCAAACGGGGAATAGATATAACTACCTATCAGCCTAAGATGGTTACCGATCAGATTATTCAGAATTCTTCTTTGGTATTGGCCATGACTAATCAGCAAATGGATTACCTTAAAGAACATTTTCTATGGGCGAGAGAAAAGATATATCTATTCAGACTTTTTTGCCAACAAAAAAATTACATGAAAGATGAAGAGATAGAAGACCCCTATGGCAGGGGTATTTTCTTTTATGAAGATATCTGTAAAATATTAACCGAAGATCTAAAAAAACTGATTTATTATTTTAAAGAGGAGGGAAAAAATGAGTAAAGTAAAAAGAATTGCTATTGCCAGCGATCATGGTGGTTATGAATTAAAGAATGAAATTATCAATTATTTAAAAGAGATGGATTATATTTATAAAGATTTTGGAAGCTATGACACCCAGACAGTACACTATCCAGATTATGCCTTTAAGGTTGGAGATGCTATAGTTAATGGTGAGTACCAATATGGCATTCTCATCTGCGGCACGGGAATCGGAATGTCCATTGCCGCTAACAAAATCAAAGGAATAAGAGCCTCCTTATGTCATGATACTTTTTCGGCGCGAATGGCTAGGGAACATAATAATGCCAATGTTTTAACCATGGGGGGAAGGGTAATAGGCAGAGGTTTAGCCAGAGAAATAGTCAAGGTTTGGCTTTTAACTGAATTCAGTCAGGAAAGTCGACATATTATCAGACTGCAAAAGATCACAGATATGCAGAAACCCTGTTAAAATAATAGGGATAAAAGATACCTAAATAAAAGCCGGGGAACAGCCCGCACCAAATCAGGAGGGTTGACTTTGAAAAAGGTTATTATTCTGGACCACCCTTTAATTCAGCATAAATTGACTATGCTGAGGGATAAAAAGACCGATGTGAAGGTTTTTCGAGAAATTGTGGAAGAATTGTCCAACTTAATGGCTTATGAAGTAACCAGAGACATTCCTTTAAAGGATATTAAAATTGAAACACCTATTGCCAGAACTACCGGCAAAATAATTGCTGGCAAAAAGATGGCTATCGTAACTATTCTGCGGGCAGGACTGGGAATGGCAGGTGGAATATTACGCTTAATTCCCTCTGCCAAAGTCGGCCATATAGGTATCTATCGTGATCCCGAAACGCTAAAACCAGTTTGCTATTACGCAAAACTACCACAGGATATTGATAAGAGAGATATTATTATCGTTGATCCCATGTTAGCCACTGGTGGGACTGCAGTAGCAGCTATTGAATATGTCAGAAGATTCACTAAATCCCATATCAGATTTATGTGTCTGGTAGCCGCACCGGAAGGAATTAAGATGGTCAGGAAGTACTTTAAAGAAGTCAGGATTTATACTGCTACTGTGGACGAGGGTTTAAATGAACATGCCTATATAGTACCTGGTTTGGGAGATGCCGGGGACCGGTTATTTGGTACCAAATAAGTAATAAAAATATTTATCATTGTATCAATAAAATATTTTAAGAACTACTGTAGCAAAGATTAAAAAATGTATAACCATCAGGTGAGTAAAATCATGTCCAGACCATCGTGGGATGAATATTTTATGAAGATTGCCGAATTAGTAGCCAGTAGGTCAACCTGCCTGAGAAGGAGGGTTGGGGCTATAATCGTAAAGGATAAGCGTATTTTAACCACCGGATATAATGGTGTTCCGCGTGGCCTGGCTCACTGTGAGAAAGTTGGCTGTCTGCGGGAACAGATGGGGATTCCATCGGGAAAGAATCAAGAATTATGCCGGGGATTGCATGCCGAACAGAATGCTATTATTCAGGCGGCACTACATGGCATCAGTATCCAGCATAGTATTCTTTATTGCACTGAGCAGCCCTGTGTTACCTGTGCCAAAATGATTATCAATGCTGGTATTGTAAAGATTTTGTACAAAAATATTTATCCGGATGAATTGGCCAGAAAGTTATTAAAAGAAGCCGGAATAGAAGAAGACCACTATGAAGGATAAAAAAGAAAAGAAAATTAAAATTGCCTTTATCTTTGGAACCAGACCTGAATCTATTAAGATGTACCCTATAATCCGGGAGGTAAAGAAATACCCTCACTGGATAATCCCAATAATAATCTTAACTGCTCAGCATCGCGAAATGCTGGACCAAATGATAAACCTTTTCCAAATTCAGCCAGATTTTGATCTTGGTATTATGGAACATGGACAATCATTATCCCACCTGAATTCCGCATCTTTACTTAAATTAGAGCAGGTATTTAAAGACACTCAGCCTGATCTGGTATTGGTACAGGGTGATACCACCACCACATTTTCCGGTGCTTTGGCAGCTTTTTATCAAAAAATTAAAGTTGCCCATATTGAGGCAGGCCTCAGAACCTTTAAAAAGTACTATCCTTTTCCGGAAGAAATTAATAGGCGGCTGACCACTGTACTGGCAGATTATCATTTTACTCCAACCCTTTTAGCCGCTAAAATACTGGAAAAAGAAGGAATAGGTCGAGAAGGTATCTTTATTTCAGGTAATACCGTAATTGATGCCCTATTGCTCATGCAGGAAGATAATTTTCAATTTACTGATAACAGAATTAATCAGGTAAGGGATAGCAAGAAACAGATCTTATTAGTGACTATTCATCGGCGTGAAAATTGGGGAGAACCACTGAAAGAAGTATGCCAGGCATTAGCTTATTTGATTGAAAAACACAAAGACATAGTTATTCTATTCCCTGTTCATAAAAACCCGGTTATCAGAGAGGTAGTTTTTCAATATTTAGGTAACATGAGTAATATTATTCTACTGGAACCTTTAAATTACCGGGAAATGGCAAATTTAATGGCTTTATCTGCCATAATACTAACGGATTCTGGCGGAATTCAAGAAGAGGCCCCGGTGCTGGGTAAGCCGGTTTTAATCTTAAGAAGTGAAACAGAAAGACCCGAAGTGGTAGCCATGGGGGCGGCTAAATTAGTGGGTACAGATGCCCGGGCTATTTGCAGGGAAACAGAGAAATTACTGAAAAACTCTGCTTACTATCAAAAAATGGTCTTAAACAAATCTCCCTATGGTGATGGTTTGGCAGCCCAGAGAATTGTTCACTATATCTTATATCAATACCAATATTTGAATGACCTTCCTCAAGAATTTACGGGCAGAACAGATAATAATTAACCTCATTGTTTTTTTGGACAATTGCCATTCCAGAGCGAGTTTGTTAAAATAAAAAATAGTTTTACTACTATTATCTGACAAGGCAAGCGGAAATTAATTAAGAAATTATCTGAAACTTAAATAGATTTAAATATTGGGGAGATGCTGTTTATCAAAAATTGTTTACTAATCTAATTTTTTTCAGATGAGGAAAAATTCTATCTCTAAATAGTAGGAATTCTTTACTTTTTTTAAATAATATCTCAATTTGAAAGAGAAAGGAAAGTTTTTATGATAATCCTATCTTTTAATTGCGGTAGTTCCTCTGTGAAATACCAGCTCTACCATTGGACTAAAAAGGAAATTATTGCTAAAGGGATTGTGGAAAGGGTTACCATAGGTAACTCTTTTTGTGTGCATGAGGTTAATCACCGAGAAAAAGTGACCTTACCACATGATTGTCCTACTCATAAAGAGGCCATAAAATTAATAATTGATTCCCTTATTCATCCTGAATATGGAGCTATCAAAAAACTATCTAACATTTCTGCGATAGGACACCGGGTAGTTCATGGTGGAGAAAAGTTTTCCAAATCTGTTCTCATTGACCAGGAAGTATTGAAAACTTTTAAAGAATTAGCAGTATTGGCACCTTTGCACAATCCACCTAACATAATGGGTATTGAAGCTGCTATGGAATTATTACCAGATATACCACATGCCGCTATAATGGATACTGCCTGGCATCAGACTATGCCACCATATGTTTATATGTATGCAGTGCCCTATGAATGGTATGAAAAATACAGAATCAGAAGGTATGGTTTTCATGGAACTTCTTTATTATATGTCGCAAAAAGGGCAGCAGTACTTTTAAATAAAGATCCATTCCAATGTAATCTTATCAGCTGCCATATAGGAAACGGAGTGAGTGTAAATGCGGTAAAAGACGGATTATCATATGATACCAGTATGGGATTCACTCCCCTGGAAGGGGCTATCATGGGTACCAGAGCAGGGGATCATGATGCTGCTTTAGACTTTTATGTAATGCAAAAAGAAGGCTATACACCTCAGGAGATTGATAATATTTTGAATAAAAAAAGTGGATTATTGGGAATTACTGGAAAATATAT
>JAKPKS010000031.1 GCA_029553585.1 Candidatus Atribacteria bacterium
ATCGCTTACTCTGTAACCTGATTTCATTTCCCTAATTTCTGAGGTAAGGAAAAGTACCCACAAGTTGTTGACACGAACTACTCGACTAATTAATTTGTTATTTTAAATTGAATTTGATACAATTAAAGATCTACGAAAATTGCCAGATCGGGACAGTTTATTTCACATAACTTACAATTAATACATTTGTCCTGATGAGCAACTTTGGGAATTACAAAACCTTTATCGTTTACTTCATCACCTGTTTCAAAAACATCTTTCGGGCAATAGTAGATACATAATTGGCAGCCCTTGCATATCTTACTATCTATATATATTGACATTTATCTACCCTCGATCATCTTGATTAAGCGGATAATATCTAATGAATCCTCTGCAATATGGACACCAGCTTCTCTTAGTGCATTTACCTTAGATTCCACAGTACCTAAATTCCCTTCAATAATCGCACCTGCATGGCCTAAGGATTTCCCTTTAGGTGCTGATTTACCCACTATCAGGGCAATTACTGGCTTTTTGATCTCTTTTTTTATTATTTTTGCCGCTTCTACTTCCATGGTTCCACCTATTTCACCTAATAGCACAATTATTTCAGTTTCCTTATCTTTTTCAAACATTGGCAAAAGGTCACCCTGCTTCAACCCCCAGATTGGGCCACCTCCAATAGCTACAACGGTTGACTGTCCAATACCATTTTCTGATAATGTTTTGCCAATCTCGTAAGAAAGTGCGCCACTTTTGGAAACAATACCAACTTTTCCTTCACAATACATTTGAGGAGGGTGTGCACCTACTTTGCTCTTACCAGGGGCAATTACCCCTGCAGATCCCGGACCTAAAACCATAGTACCTTTTAAATTGGCATATTGAATAACATCTACGATATCATGTTCGGGATTGCCTTCCCCTGTCATTACCAGGAATTTAATATTATTTTCAATAATCTCCAAACAAGAATCACGAGAAAATCTAGGAGGTACAAAGCTAATTGCTACATCGATATCGTGTTTTTCCAAAGCCTCGCTAACAAAGTCATATACCGGTACCCCCTCTACTTCAGCACCACCTTTACCCGGTGTTACCCCGGCTACAATTTTAGTACCATACTCTTTCATTATTTTGGTTTGCAAACTACCCGATTTACCAGTAATTCCTAATACTAAAACTTTTGTATTTTGATTAATTAAAATTGACATTTAATTCTCCGTTGCTTTCTTAATGGCTTTTTTCACTGCTTCATGCAAACTATTATCTATAGGTATTTGTGCATCTAGCATCAATTTTTTGCCTTCCTCTTCTTTGGTTCCACACATACGTATATAAATAGGTGTTCTGTCATTGTCTTTTGTTTCCTGATAAAACCTTACAATTCCTTCAGCCATCTCATCCATTCGGTTAAAACCACCTATTAAAACTACCAATATACTCTTTACGTTGGGATCCTGATGAACTTGTTTTAGCGCCTTATGAACAACTTCAGGACTGGTAATTCCTCCTAGTTCGCAAAAGCTGGCCACTGTTCCACCATACCGAGATAACAGATCCATAGCAAGTAAGCCTGTTCCTGCCCCATCTGAAACTAATCCTATATTACCTGAGAGAGGGACAAAAGTGATAGTATCGCCTTCAGTTTTCATTTGTAATTCATCCCCAATAATTGGCATAGTCTCTTCCTTTAATTGCTGGTACAAATTCGGGTGTCGAAAAGCTGCCTGTTCATCTAAATCAATCTTAGAATCAATAGCGATCAATTCTTCAGATGTCATTGCTAAAGGGTTTATTTCCACGAGCGATGCATCATAATCTTTAAAAATATGGTACATTGCCAGTATGATATTTTTAAAATCTAAGTAATTCTCAATTTTGAGGTGCTTGGAAAGTTGTCTAATTTGAAAATCTGAGATACCTAATAAAGAATTAAACTCACTAAAAAATATTTTATCTGCTTCTTTTTGAGCTGTATTTTCAATATCCACACCACCACTAACACCAGCAATTATGACCGGGGTAGATTTGCTTCGATTAAAAGTGAGGGATATATACATTTCCCTGTTAATCTTAATATTTTCCGATGCTAATATTGCCTTTACCGGCTCATTGTTTATCTTTAAATGAAATAATTCTAAAACGATGTTTTTCAAATCCACACTTCCATCCCAAGCTTTTATTCCACCTGCTTTTCCCCTCCCTCCGGCTAAAACCTGAGATTTTAATACTAAGGGCGGGGAAAAAGAATCTAAGTTATCCCCAGGCAGAATGAGCCTACTGTTCGGAACAGGAATCCCATATTCACTGAATATTCTTCCACCCTGAAATTCGTATAATTTCATCGAATACCTCCTGTTGCGTCGAGCTTCAAATCTCTGGCGAAAGATAGGCCGGCATCAAAAGCTTTAATATTAACGTCTATAAACTTTTCTTTTACTGTTTCTTTGATAACAACTTTTAAATCATCTGCACTGACTATATTTAAAAGAGGTTGTAAAAATCCTAAAATGACCATATTTGCTGCAATACGATTGCCAATCTGAATCGCAGTTTCTGTAGCGGGGACTTGATAGGTACTATAACTATCAGAAGGTATTTCGGTTACCAATTTGGGATCAACGATTAAAATTCCGCCTGTCTTTAAAGAACTGATATATTTATCCAAAGCGCTTTGGAATAAAGAAACCAGCACGTCATTATGTTGTGTAGAAGGAGAGTGAATGGGATGTTCTGATATTATTATTTCTGCCTGGCATTGCCCTCCTCTCGCTTCCGAACCATAAGATTGTGTTTGCACAGCATAAAGATCTCTTTTGGTGACAGCAGCTGTTCCTAAAAGTACCGAAATCAAAATAATACCTTGACCGCCAAAACCGCTAAATCGAATACTCAATGGTTTCAACTAACTTCCTCCTTGTATACGGTAGTCCCCTCAAAAATAGGCTTATCTATTTCTACAAAATCTCCTAAAATAAATTTTTCTTTTAACTCATATTCACTTACATCTTTGGTTTTGCTCTTCATAATTGAGTTTTGATCCATCCATTGTAAAACTTTTTCTGTATCCCCAGTTTTTAAGGCATACCTGCCAAAATTTGTAGGACATTGAGATAAAACCTCTATTAAAGAAAAGCCCTTATGTTGAAGAGCTTTTTTTATTGCTTTTATGGTTTGTAATGGCTTTAAAGTACTCCATCGGCTAACAAAAGTTGCTCCTGCACATTGAGCAAGATTGCACACATCAAGGGGGTTTTCTTTACTACCATAAGGGGTGGTCATAGTTACTGACTCAATTTGAGTAGTTGGAGCAACCTGACCCCCGGTCATAGCAAAATTAAAATTGTTTACCATGATAACAGTAACATCTAAATTTCTTCGGGCAGCATGAATGAAATGGTTACCCCCGATAGCTGCTAAATCTCCATCTCCGGCAAAAATGACCACTTTTAAATCAGGACGGTATAGTTTTATTCCAGTTGCCCAGGCCAGCGTACGCCCATGTACACCGTGAAAGGAATCTGTGCTTAAATAAACAGGGATTCTTGCCGTACAACCGACACCACCAATAGTAATAATCTCGTCTAAATTTAGTTTTAAATCATCAACTGCTTTTAAAAAATAATTTAACACCTGCCCACAGCCACAACCTGGGCAAAAAAAATGTGGGAGCTTTCCATTACGAATATATTTTCTAAGAGGGTATATTTTATCTGTCATGAATTCCTCCGTTAATAGCATTGAATATTTCTTCTTTAGTATGAATGATACCCTGGTTTTTGGTAATTGCTTCCACTGAACAAAACGGCACACAAAGACGCTCGACCTCTCTATAATATTTACCAATATTCATTTCTACTACATACACTTTCTTCATATTTTTTGCCACTTCTCTTATCTGCTCTTCGGCAACTGGCCATACTGTTATTAATTTTAGTAGTCCTATTTTTAAGCCATCATTGCGAGCCATAACAATTGCATCCAATGCTGGCCGAACCTCACTACCATAAGCGATAACTACCTCCTCGGCATCTTCCAGAAAAAAAGATTCTGTTTTGCAAATATCTTTTCTATTTTCTCTAATCTTACCAGTAATGCGCTTGTATAAACGATCATAGCCATCAGCATCCCAATCGATAGAACCATCTTCATTATGGTAATTCAGGGTATACAGGGTATGATAGCCTTTTCCCAAAGGAGCCATTTCTGGTGGAGAGTTTAGAGAGGCTTTAAAAGGGAGGTATTGGTTGGGAGAGAGATTAGTATATTTTCTATTAATAATTTCAATATCTTCTACAGAAGGTATTTCCACTCTTTCTCTCATTAATGCAATAGTAGTTTCGGACATAATAATAACAGGATTACGATATTTTTCTGCTAAGTTAAACCCTAAAATGGTATAGTCAAATAATTCCTGGGCAGAAGACGGGGCTAAGCAAATCATTTCATAGTCTCCGCTGGCACCCCAGCGCATTTGCATTACATCAGCCTGGGTTGCAAAGTTTTCGCCCCGGCACCTTTGCACATCAACAATGACAATAGGTGCTTCAGTAGCACAAGCATAACCAATTCCTTCCTGCATGTAATTAAAGCCGGCACTGGCAGTTGCCGTCATGGCCTTAGCACCTGCAAGCGAAGCACTTACAATCGAATAAATAGAGAATAATTCATCTTCGCCCTGTACAAAAACTCCCCCTACTTCAGGTAATCTCTGGGACATTAACTCTGAGATTTCATTGGCAGGTGTAATTGGATAGCCAGCAAAATAGCTGCAGCCTGCAGCTAAGGCGCCTTCTACTACCGCATAATTCCCCAGCATAAAATGCACCCCGGTTTTGACTCTCTTTTCATACTCAGATTGGTTACTGTACATCTTCTTGGTGTTGCTCCTATATATAAGTATATTTTATTTATAAAAAATTTATTATGAATTGCAAAAAATATCTATGGGTTATCTTTTTTTTCTAATTGTTTACTATCTTCAATTTTTCTTAATTCTGCCAAACTAGTTAATATACTATTAATATGCTTTTGTGATTCCGTGTTAGCTTTCAAGGGATCTCTTTCTTGCAAAGCCGAAGCAATACTTCTGTGTTCATCAAGAGATTTAGGCATACGATAATCGAGTTTTAATGTGAGAAGTCTAAATTGCTGGGATTGTGAAATTAAATTATTATAAAAATCCTTAAGTTTGCGATTACCGGCAATATTAACCAGTAAATCATGAAATCTTATATCTAAATCATTATAAACAAGTCGATTATCTTCATTAACTGATAATTCCATATCGCAAATAATTTCCATTATTGTGTGAATTTCTTCATCATTAATGTTAGTTGCGGCAAGTTCGGCAATTAGTCCTTCTAAGACTGATCTTATCTGTAACATTTCCTGAAAATCAGCAAGGCTAATCTCATTAATAATTATTCCTTTATGGGGAACTAATTTTACCAGTCCTTCACTAGCCAGATAGTTGATTGCTTCTCTGATAGGGGTTTCGCTAATACCCATATATGTGGCAATTTCTTTTAAAGTTAGCTTGGAATGTGGCTTAATTTCACCACGAACAATGGCTTCCTTTAAGATGCGGTAGGCTTTATGGCTTAATAACTCGTAACTTTGAACTTTTAAAGATTCACTTAACATCTTTAATTATCCTCACGAGTATACAAATTAAGATAAAAAAGTAAAATGTATATTTAATGTATATATCATATAAAATATATTATATATTATCTTTGGTTTTTATTATATGATAGAATAAATATAT
>JAKPKS010000056.1 GCA_029553585.1 Candidatus Atribacteria bacterium
GTTATCAGTAAAATATAGAAGTCCCCAGGCACGTTGTTTTAAATCGTTATATCCACCAAGATATTCGCACATATCTTTTCCTCTGATTTGCTCACCAATTTCCTGTTCTTTGGCTTGCCAGAATTTTGCTATCTCTTGTTCCCTATTTTTTTTCAATATTTTTCCCTTCAGTAAATCCAATCTCTTATTTATTTTAATAACTGAGATGATGAGTATTAACTCAGATCTGGTTGGATAATATTACTTTGATGCCTGATTTTTTCAGCTCTGCATATTCTTGATTAACCCTTTCCTCTTCCTGGGAAAAGGTGGCAATAGCATCACTGATCAAAATGACCTTAAAACCCTCCTTTAAGGCATCCAGCGCTGAAGATTTGACACAAAACTCTAAAGCGACCCCGCAAATATATAATTCTGAAACAGACTTCTTTTTAAGATATGCAGCAAGATCCAAATTAGTGGCTTCAAAGGCGGAATAACCATCATCCTTATTCCCGGTTCCTTTTAAGAATATCTGGTCAATTTTATCTCTATGCAGACCTGGATGTAAGTCAGCCCCTTGTGTACCAGCGGCACAGTGTACCGGCCATTTATCAAAATGAGCGGATTGTTCAGGATGCCAGTCCTGTGTGGCAATTATCAATTCGAACTTATCCATCAATCCATTAATAACCGGGATTACCTTCTCGGCATTTTCTACTGCCAGTGTACCACCTTTGATAAAATCATTCTGTACATCAACAATCAAAAGAGCCTTCATTTAATTTCTCCTTTTTATTTTTCATATTAGTGTTGTATTTAAAAACTATTGATATGTGATTTAAAAACAATTAACGTATAACTTAATTAGGTAATTTATCTATTTTTTTCCATATCTTACCTTCCTTTTCAGGCTCTGATAACTTTCTTTTAAATCCTTTGATAATTCAGGAGAAAGGTCAAATTGTTCCCATTCCAACCCAACAGGTGTTTGCCGGTTTCGGGAACCCCAATAAATGCCACCTAAAAAACTGGAGCTATAATGCCATTGACCCTCCATTAAAGCCAACAGAGATAGTGTACCCGAAGATACAGCAGAAGCTATATATGGCTGAAAACCAATTTTCATAAACTCCTGATTTGCCTGTAGTACTTTATTAGTTAAATAAACTGATTTTCCCCTATTGTAATGCTCTACATCATCAGCAACTATTAAACTACTGCCCGAGGACCCAAATACCCGTCCCCTGTTCAGGTAATGTTGTGTTTCTTTTTCTAATTCACTATAATAGGCAGCCCGACCATGCATAACACCCAGGCCAAATCCTCTTATCTGATCTGCTGCTAGCCCCTTCCCGTCGAAATTTCCTTCTTCATTATGATTGCTAACCAAAAAAGCCCCCTGGCATAATAAATCGACCGGCTCAGAAAAAACAGCAAAAATGCCATTGAAATTAGTCTTTCTGGCTCGCTGGGCATAATAATTAATTAAACGGGAATTTGCTTCCAATTGCATCTTGCTATTATCCTGAGGTTTTTTCTCCTGAGTAGATACTCCCATTGATATGCAGAAGATTACCAGATCAGCCTGAAAAATTTCCTCTGATTTTATTATCTTTACAGGAGCTAATTTTCTCTGTCCTGAGCCATCGATAATCTGGTTAGCTTCCTGTTCCCAGCGAGACATAGCTTTCTCATTGGTATCAAATATTCCTATACTTTTTACCCTTTCTCCGTTCATGGAACGTAAGGAAATTAATAAAGTGCCGCCTACATTGCCCAACCCTACAATATTAATAGTCCATTGTTCGGGAAGTGTCCATTCTAATCTCTCTTTCCAGCGGGGATAATTATTGTTACAAAGGCCAACTTCTCTTTTTTCAATTTTTTTTATAATCCATTCGGGAAAACCAGAGAACTTCTGTTCAAGATGAGCTGGCTTTTGTAGAATACCGGTTCGTGTTTTACTATCCGACAACTGTTCAGGGTGTATAAGTACAGATAAGGAGTTGGTTTTCTGCCAGTCACCTTGCTGGAGATAATAAATAAATTTAATTTCTTCTTTCTTTAAACATTCTGGTACAATCATCTTTAAGTTGTCTATTTCCTGCCTGGAAAAAAGTAATTTTTTATGAAACCGATAATAATTCATAACCCTTCACTTCTTAGATGAGTTTAAAAATAGAATTGGTTTTTAGTTATTTATATTCAGCTTTAATAGGGAGACCACTGGGTGTAAAATCTATTTTCTATTATATAACATTTTACTATCTTTAACCTGTTAATCCAACAATTACTCTGTGGAAAATAGTGGTATCCATTTAGAGGATAATTCAGGTGATGCAAAAGAGAGTTAACTTTTAGGACAAGAAGTGGTAAAATTATTTTGAATAAGGGGTAGTTTTTATTAATTTAGAAATTAAGAAAACGAATATTTTTTTTATAATTTTTATTATCCGGTAAAAACTGCACCTCACCAATTATTTGATTAATATAATAATAATTGCTCAATGACACCTTAAATCTGGAAAGGAATTGATAGTATGCCTAACTATACTTATGAATGTCAGGATTGCTCCTGTATCTTTGACATAAGAGCCTCTATAAAGGAAATGGAAAAAGGTAATTTCTCCTGCGAACGATGCGGGAGTAAAAATATTAGAAGGAAATTTGATGGTTTTGGTTTTTGTAAAGGTAATGGCAGCTCTTCCTCGGGCAGCTCCAGCTGTGCCAGCTGTTCTGGCGGGTCTTGCTCAACCTGCCATCGCTGATAGATAATTGTCTATTGAATTATTTACTTTAATTTTAATGAAATAAAACATAAAAATCAGACCTGCCTGAAAATAGAATTGGGTAAGGAGAAAAAACAATGAAAATTGCCCGTGTTAGCGAGATGCAGAATATGGACCTGGAAGCAATTCAGAAATACCAGATATCTGATAATATATTGATGGAAAATGCCGGGATGGCGGTTTATCAGACCATAGCCAAAAAATTTGTGATAGAAAACCATCGTTTTTTTATTTTCTGCGGAAGTGGTAATAATGGCGGAGATGGCCTGGTGGTGGCACGACAGCTTCATTCCCATGGTGCCCATGTCTTAGTCTGTTTACTGGATAGTCCGGAAAAGTATAAGGGTGCTGCCCTAAAAAACTGGCAAATAGTTAAAGCCTTAAATCTACCTACCCTCTTTTCCCCATCAGCCACTGAATTAGAAACCTCTCTCCTGGCAGACGATATAATTATTGATGCTATCTTTGGAACCGGGTTAACAAGAGAGATCTCAGGATACTATTACCAGATTATTCAACTTATAAATGGGAAGAAAAACCAGGTGGTCAGTATAGATATACCATCAGGAATCAATGGCAACACCGGTAATATTAATGGTATCGCCATTAAAGCTGATTATACTATAACCTTTGGCTTGCCCAAAGTAGGTAATGTTCTCTATCCTGGCTATGGTTATCAAGGAGAACTTTTTGTTTCCCATATCTCTTTTCCGCCGGAATTATATAGGGCTCATCAGCTAAATATTCAGATAAATACACTATTAGCTCTTCCCGAACGGCAGCCTGATGGGCATAAAGGAACCTTTGGCAATGCACTTTTCATTGCCGGTGCACCCAATTATTATGGCGCTCCTTATTTTTCTTCCCTGTCTTTTCTGAAAGCAGGGGGAGGCTATTCACGTCTGGCTGCACCTTCCTCCCTTATTCCTTCTCTCGGCACAAAAGCAAGTGAGGTGGTATTCTTACCTCAAAAAGAAACAGATAAAGGGACCATCAGTTTAGCTGCCTTAAGTGAATTATTGCACTGGTCAGAAAAAATGGATATGGTAATAGTAGGCCCAGGGCTGTCCTTGCAGGAAGAAACACAGGCTCTGGTTCAAAAATTAATCCCAGAGATAAAAAAACCACTGCTCATTGATGGTGATGGAATAACTGCCCTGAGTCAGGATATCTCTCTTTTGACTGCCAGGCAACATCCCACCATATTGACACCCCATTATGGTGAAATGTCAGATTTAGTAAAAATATCTGTTTCAGAAATTAAAAAAGATCCCCTTAACGCGGTAACAGAATTTTGTAAGACTTATCATTCTATTTTAGTGTTGAAGGGTGCTCATTCCCTGATAGGATTACCATCTGGTGAGGTATATGTTAACATGACCGGAAATAGCGGTATGGCTACTGCCGGTTCAGGAGATGTTTTGACCGGCACAATTGCAGCAATGTTCACTTTAGGGCTACCGGTTGATTCGGCTGTACAAGAAGGCGTCCTGTTACATGGCTTAGCTGGAGACCTGGCCGCTTTTCAAAAGGGTCAGGACGGAATCACCGCTCAGGATATATTAAACTATTTACCTCTAGCATTGAAAAAAATAAGGGAAGAGGAATACAAAGGCTACATGTCTGAGCTAACGAGAATAAATATTATTTAATATTTATGATAAACTATTTACTGTCAATTTTTAATTTGAAATATTAAACGACTATTCCTTTAAAAAAGTCTCAAATTCTATTATGTATTCAGGTAAACCCATTGCAGCTCTCACCTTATTATCTTCTATAGGCTTTTTATTCTGAATTGCCTCTACCAGCCATCTTTCATTAACATATACTAATTGGTCAGTGTAATGCAGCAGGTAACTATTATATTCCATTTTGACTCTGAGAGGAAATCCTTTTTCATGAAAGACTTTGCTGATATGGTCTCCCAGCCTTATTTCTTCCCTTTCTGGCAGTACTTTTAAATTGCCATAACGGTTATCCCAGGATTTTACGCGCCAGTCTCCTCCAAAATAGATTGGGGAATGATGATAATAATAAATATATTCTTCCTTATCGATTCTATCCGGGACCCCCATAATTCCCTGCACTTCCTCTGAAGTAAAACCAATCTTGATTACTTCTAATTCTGATTTCTTTACCGTTAAATCTTTTTCTTGTTTGTAAAAAACATTATCTATAGAAGACCACCCATCTGGTTTAGGTGAATCATTTTTTGAATATTGGTAGCTATAAGATGAGATATTAACTAACAAAAAAATTGATATTAATAATATGGTCATATTTATTCCATTTTTCATATCTTAAAAACCTCCTGAGATTTTTATTATTAACAACTTTAAACAATATTTGTTATTAAACTTTTTAATTTAGATATTTAATTATATTAAATTTATTTCAATTATACCAATTCCTGAGAAAATAGTAATGTTAATCTTTTTCTCTTCAAAAACAGAGGCAGAATTGAAGTAATAATGATTAATCCGGTGAAAATCTTTATCGCATTTAATTCTGTTGAGAGTACCTTCAATCAAAATCCCTGTTTTTACTCCTCGAGATAGGTTAAGAGTGGTATGACCTATTCCCCCCAATAGATAAATATTAATATAGTTTTGATAATCGCCGGTCAGATCTATTACTGTATCTCCGGTACCAATGGCAGCTTTTAAGTCGGTTAAATTAATAGAGTTCAAATTAAGATGGCTTTCTGCACTGCCCATTATAATATCTAATGACAGAGGAACCATGGAATTAAACAATAACAACCAGTTATTAACTAACTGGGTAGTATTAGATTTTTCATTATCCTGAGTGATTTTTAAATTCCCTATACCATTTTCTACCATATAACTAATCCGGGGGAACCATCGTTCTAAGTTATAGGAAAAGTTTGAAGTAAGTAATGTGGGCTGGCTAATCCCTTCTATCTCAAGATTCCCTTTATAAATAACAATAGTGGCGTTAACTTCTAAAGCTTCATTTAAATCTATATCCATTGTCTCGGAAATCAGTTGCCCTGTAGGCCAGCAGCCAGTGATCAATATTGAAATTACAGCCATTGCTATTATCAGCAAAATAGAGGAAATTCGGTTTTCTTTTTTCATTATTTATTAACTCTTTATTATTTTTTTGATGCCTAAATAGAATCCCGTTGAGAAATATGAAACCTTTTTAATGGTATCGTCTTAATCTTTTTCCTTTATACTTTTCAGTTGAGCAAGTAACTCGGAAAAAACATCCAGAGCGTCTTCCAGATAAATGGTATTAGTGGGGTCTATACCAGTACTTTTTAAAATTGAAAGCGGATAATCAGAGCTGCCCCTTTTCAGAAAATCAATATATTTTCCCACCGCAGGAGTGCCTTCCTTTAATATCTTCCTGGAAAGTGCAGTGGCAATAGCAAAACCTGTAGCATATTGATAGACATAGTAATTATAGAAAAAATGCGGTATTCTAGCCCATTCTAAACTTATCTCTCTATCTATTATGGCATTTTCTCCATAGTAAAAACGGTTCAATTCGGCATACTTCTGGTTGAAGAAATCTGCAGTTAATGCTTCACCTTTTTCCTGAGCCTGATGAATCAGGAGTTCAAACTCGGCAAACATAGCCTGTCGGAAGAAAGTAGTTCTAAACTGCTCCAGAAAATGATTCAGGATAGCAATCCTCTCTTCCCTATGGTCAAATTTCTTAAGAAGACAATAGGTTAGTAATAATTCATTGGTAGTAGAGGCAATTTCCGCCAGAAAAATAGAAACATCACTATAAATAATGGGCTGCGTTTTATTGATAAGATAGCTATGAACAGAATGGCCAAATTCATGAGCCAGGGTATAAACATCCTCCAGCGTATCCTGATAATTCATCAAAATATATGGTTTACTGCGATAGCTTCCTGTAGAATAAGCGCCACTGGTCTTTCCTGTATTCTCGTAGACATCAACCCATCTTTCTTTAAATCCTTTTTTAACTATAGATAAATACATTTCACCAAGCGGCTTAAGACTTTCCAACAAAATAGCCTGGGCCTCCGTGTACCCCATGGTGAATTTATCCTCACTCAAGGGTACATACATGTCATACATATTTATTTTCTTTAAATTTAAATAATCACACTTCTGGTGGATATAATTGTGCAGAAGGCCAATATTTTGATGAACCTGGCTCAGCAGATTGGTGTAAACCTGCACTGGTATATTATCCTTAAAGAGGGCAGCGTTCAGACTACCCTGATAATTTCTCAGAGAGCTATAAAAATGGTCTTTTTTTATATTTCCTGTCAGTAAAGCAGCATAAATATTATGATGCTGCTCATATTCCTTAAAATACCTTTTAAACACTTTTTTACGAAATTCTCTATCTTTACTCCTTAACAGGGTGATAAAATTACTATGGGTTAGTGGAATGCTTACACCTTTTTCATCTTTAATTTTTGGAAACTTAAGGTCAGCATAGCTTAATAATTCAAAAGAATGCTCAAAGGCCTGTGCCATATCCCCTGCCCGAGCCATAATCCGTTCCTCATCCGGTGAAAGTATATGCTCTTTTTTTCTATATATGTCTTCTAAATAGTGCCTATAAACTTTTATCTGATCATTATCCTGCAACCATTCTTGCAGCTGATCATACTCTAACGATAAAATCCCGGGTTTAAGAAAAGAAAAACCCTCCTCCGCCTTAACCAGCAGAGCAGAGGCCTGATTAAATAATGACTGGTAGTAATTATTGCGGTTGTCTTCATCTTTGCGCATATGGGCATAGATATATACTTTCTGCAATAGCTCTGTTATTCTATCTTTCAGCTCAAGGCAGTTAAGTAAAGACCCGACATCTTTGGTAAAACCGTCTTTAATCTCTGGCAGCTGACTGAGTAGTTCTTCTACCTTAAGATAATCCAGCTGCCAGGCTTCCTCTTTTATATAAAGAGCTTTAATATCCCAGCGAAATTCTTCGGGAATTTGCTCTCTCACAGTGATTTTATTATTATTGTTCAATGCTGATTCCATAATAATCTCATAATAAGTTTTTGGTTAATGGTTTATAGCGTTTGATAAAATATTAGTATGCCATTAATTGATAGTATTTACTCGATAGGAAATATAAACAATTATACTTGTATTTTACTCTTTTATTTTTTATTTCGATATACGTTATACGGTATACTTTTTAAATATGCATTTATTCTTTTATTTGGTTTTTTTATTTATTATTTCGGTATACGTTATACGATATACGGTATACTTTTTAAATATGCATTTATTCTTTTATTTTGTTTTTTTATTTTTTATTTCGGTATACGTTATACGGTATACGGTATACTCTCTTTAATATGCAAGATGAAAAACAAATTTACTATTTAATATTAGTTAGTACAGGCAGTAACTTATCTTTCAAATGGGGAGCTACCGCCAATATATCTTTCTGCCAGAGGTCAAATGGTTCACCATTGAGTAAAGTAACACTGGCACCAGCCTCCCGGGCAATTAAAACCCCTGCAGCCATATCCCAGGGTAAAAGTGAAAAATGCCAGTATCCATTAAGTATACCTGCCCCTACATAGCAAATCGCCAAACTGGCACAGCCCATAAACCGGAATAAATAGGAATTTTTTTTTAACAGCTGCTGGATTACTAAAATATTTTTTTTAAAATGGGATGAATCATGCCCCCAATCAGAGGCAAGTAGTTGAGATTTATTATCATCTTCTCTAATGAACAGCTTTTTACCATTATGATAAGACCCCATACCAACCCGGGCATAAAAAAGGTCCTGGCGAAGCGGGTCAAAGACCACACCACAGACCGGCTGGTTATCTTTCCAATAACCAATAGATACCGTAAAAAACGGTAGCTGTTTCACAAAGTTCAAAGTACCGTCTAAAGGATCTATAAAAAAAGCATGCTCTCTCTTTATTATATGCTGGTCTTCTTCTCCAATAACTGGTATATCGGGAAATCTGCTGGAAAGCTCATTTATAATTATTTCTTGTGATTCCAGATCTGCAGTTGTTACCAGGTCATGATTATCTTTCTTCTCCGATACTTTAAAATCTTTGCCTCCATAATAATGACGGATTAAACTGCCAGCTTTTAGTGAAACACTGATCAGACTTTCCAGTATATCATACTTCATCCTATTTCCTTTCCGGATGGTGAAATACGCAGGATGCTAAAATATTTTTAACGCTGAAATGTGAGTTAAACTCCCAATTCATTTTCTTTAATTAAATATTTTACTTTACGAATGTCCCCCTGTAATTCCTCTACCCGTTGTTTTATCTTATACCATAAACTTTCCTGTTCATTATCCAAACCGTAGAGCTCTATTTCGCTCAATAACAATGAGAATTTTTGCTTAATTTTATTTAAATCAATTAGAATTTCATCTAATTGCAGTTCCTTACTCCCATCTTTTATCATTCCCTGGGTAACAATCTCCTTATCTTTAAGGTAAAAAGTCTCACCCATTACCGGAATGTAAGTATTAAAGCCTAATTGTTGTTCCACTAATTCCGCAAAACCTTCTGACTCTTCCTTTTCCCCATGCACCACAAAAACCATTTTTGGTTTATTGCGTAAACCCTTCAGCCACCATAATAATTCTGTCTGATCTGCATGGGAAGAAAACCCATCTAAATGATAAATTTCAGCTCTTACATCCACCATTTCATCCATTATATCCAGACATTTCTCCCCACTGATTATTTTTTTACCCAATGTTCCTTCTGCCTGATACCCTACAAAGATAATTGAGGATTCTTTCTTCCAGAGGTGTTCCTTTAAATGATATTGAATTCTACCACCATCACACATCCCGCTGGCAGAAATGATTATCTTACTTCTTTTTGAGCGATTTATTTGCTTGGAAGCCTTAGCAGTACTGGTCATTCTCAAAGACTGAAAATCCAGTAACTGGTTCTTATTTTCCATAATTCTTAAATCTTTTTGGGCAAAATCCTGTAGATTATTACGGTATATTTTGGTAGCAGCGATAGCCAAAGGGCTATCTAAATAAAATCTAAGTTTTTTCAATTTTTTATCTTTGTTAGATAATTGTTTCAACTGTACATTATAATAGTGGCTTAATTCGTAAATAATGTCCTGTGCTCTCTGCAAAGCAAAGGCGGGAATAATCACATCTCCCCCTCTTTTCAAGGTCTTATCTATTATAGAAAAAAACTTTTTCACTTCCTGGCGATAAGGGCGATGCTTCCTGGCACCATAAGTTGATTCAATTACAACATAATCCGCTTCTTTAACTATTTGTGGATTTTTTAAAAATGGTTTATTCTTCCGGCCAATATCTCCCGAAAATAACCACTTACAGGTCTGACCATCTTCAGTTACCCATAATTCAACTGCCGCTGACCCTAAGACATGTCCGGCATCCTGTAATCGAAAACTGATATTTTCATCTACGTTAATTTTATATTGATAGGGTACCCCTCGAAATAAAAGAAGGCAGTCCAGGGCATCTTCGATGTCATATAGTGGCTCTATAAACCGTTCACCTGTTCTCAGTCTTCTTTGATTCTCTTCTTCTGCATCCTCTTCCTGAATCTGCCCGCTGTCTGGAAGCATGACAGCACACAGTTCCATGGTAGATTTGGTACAATAGACCTGACCATGAAATCCCTCTTTAAAAAGTTGCGGGATCCTTCCACAGTGATCTATATGGGCATGGGTAAGAATAACAAAATCTATCTCTTCAGGCCGAAAGGAAAATGGTTGGTAGTTTAAGCGAACTATACTTTCCTCTCCTCTAAAAAAGCCACAATCTATTAAAAATTTTTTATATTTAGTCTGGATAAGATAACAGGAACCTGATACCAGACGGTTAGCTCCTAAAAAACTGACTTTCATGTAAAATCTCCTTTCCCAAACTCATTCTTCTTTAAATTTTTCAATCTTTTTATTCCTGTTCTAACAGCGAATTTTAGATTATAGCACACTAAGTATTTTATGGGCAAATAATTCTGCATTATAAAGATCTTTCAAATCAGGATGGCCTTTATTGATACCACCTAATAATTTATAAGGACCAAAGGTATCCCGCCCTTTTACAGACAGGCAATCAATTACCTGCAAACCTTTCTGTTCCATTTCAGAAACAATTTTAGTGAAAATACTCTGTATATAAGCATTGTTTCCACAGCCACTGGTGGTGAAAAGAAAACTTTTGAGGCCAGTCAAATGTGGTAAATTCTTTAAGAAAGATTGAATCTTTTCGTGAGGTTTACTATAGTAGATGCCGGTACCAATTCCTATGACTTCATACTCCGTTAGTATAGTCGGGTCAATCTGTTCTGTTTTATACAAATCAGCCTGGAGCCTTTGAACAATAATACGAGCTATGGTTTCTGTATTATGGTGATGGTAAGACTCAAATACTACAATAATTTTTGGTTTGGCCATACTTTCTTTGAATCCGAAAAAATGTCTTTACTTTTTTTAATTACCGGTTGAATATTTTAACATAAAAGTAAACTATTTTCCACTGTTTTTGATAAGAATAATTAATAAAAAAGCTGGTAAATATCACCAACAATTATCTAATTATCATATTAATTTTCTTAAATAGTTCTGAGGTAATACCTTATCTCACTTATCACAACAAAAATAATTCCGGATACTATGATACACCATACTCCTGGCCAGATGCCTAAAGGATAGCAGCCCGTAAAGTACATAATAATCGTAATTAAACCGCCAATCACAATGCTCGACAAAGCTGCAAACAAATCTCTCTTGGGCCAGAATATGCCAAAAAAACTGGGCGCTAATGCCAATAGTCCTGCAGAGGACATTACCGATAACTCCACTATAATTCCAAATTTACCCAGAGAAAAGAAAAAAGCCAGCAGTGAAATAACGGGAACCATAATTTTCCCAAACAACAATTGGGCTTTTTCATCAACTTTGAACAAATGGCTGTATAAATCTACCGTACACATAGAACTGAGGGTCAATATGATAGAATTTACCGTAGATACAGAGGCAGCTACAATACCCAGAAATACTAGAAGAGCCAATAAGTCTGGTGTTTTCTCCAATAATAAGGGAGTAATCAGATCGGTATTGGTAACTCCCGGGAAGATATGTCTGGCTGCTAACCCCAAATGTACTACAATAACGGTATAAAAAAAGCCAAAAAAGGCAAAACCGGCAATCATGGTTTTAAGACTCTTTCGGTCTCTCGGTATAAACATTCTTTGAGCAACCTGCGGATTTGTTAATGCAAAGAAAAGCCAGGGAACAGTGAGACCCAAAAACCTTTCATAAGGCATTTTATTGGCTGCTAAAAGCTCGCTATGTTCACTCTGGATAATTTGAAAAAATTGGCTAATTCCTCCAAAAAAATGTTTAAATATAAAGTATAAGAATAATATTGAAGAAATCAGCATAATTATTGATTGCAATGAATCTGTCCAGGCAACAGAGCGCATACCAGCCCAGAGTGTGAAAACCAGTATAATTATTAAAGTTAAAAAAACGCCTGTTTTATAAGGAATCCCGGTTAAGGTTTCCAGTAAATAACCAATACCGGTAAACTGTACTGACATATAAGGAATTAACATAAACATAGAAAATAAAGCAGCGACACCGCCCAGCAGGTTGCTTTGGTAACTTTTGCTAAGTAATTCTGTGGGTGAAATGCAATCATATTCTTTAGCTATCCTCCAATAATAAGGAGCAAACAATACCAGCAGTAAAATAGTTCCCATTAAATAAGATAATTCAAACCCTAAAGCGCCTATTCCAACAGAATAGGCCATTCCTACCAAACCAATCATCATAAATGCACTGTAGGTGGTGGCACTATAAGTCATTGCCGAAACAAAGCCGCCAATAGTACGATTGGCTATGAAATATTCAGCAATGCCGGGCCCTGTTCTTTTTTTAGCAGCATATGAAATTAAACTGCCTAAAAGAAACCATACCAATAGACCCCAAAGCATCAAAGATGTTCTGCTCATTTTATTCTTCATCTCCTATTACCAGGATTCCATATAAGATAACTACAGCTGACAAAACTATCCAGAACAGATAGGCGCCAAAAAAACTGGCAGGCAGCAAAAAGGGTATGGTTAAACTACCTAAAATGAGAACGAGAAAAATTATTAGAGGTTTTTTAATGGGGCTCAAATCTATTTTATTCATTTATATCTCCTGCTTATTAAGACTGAAAGGATACGCTTTATTTATTCCCACTCAGAAATATACTTACCAAGATGCCTGTTTTGATTTAATTGAACCAGAACAAAACCTCTCAACTGGTCATAGTGTAATATACTGTAGGCAGCAGTATCCATATGAATTCGCCAGAAGTAAGGTTTAGCCATTTCCAGACAGGAAGCAATGAGGGGTTTTAAAACAGCGCGGTGGGAGATAATTATTACAGTGTCTCCGGCATGATTCTTTATAATATTGTTTAATCCCTTTCTGGCTCTTTGCTGCACCTCATCTAAGGTTTCCATACCGGTAAGGACTAATTTTTCGGGTTCAGATAACCATATAGCCCATTGTTCCGGGTATTGACGGGCAATAAAATCCTTGGCTTTACCTTCCCAGAGACCTAACTTGATATTATTCATTTCTTCACATATTTCTATTTCGATATGACATTGTTTGCTGATTATTCGGGCAGTTTCCTTAGCACGTGAGAGCGGACTGGTAAAAATTTTAACAGGCTCGAATTTCCTTAGCTCAGTTCCTAACTCTTTAGCCTGAATAAAACCATTTTCATTTAAGGGAAAATCACTCCTCCCACGGAACAGTCCTTCCCGGTTGCCCTGACATTCTCCATGACGAACTAAAATAATCCTGGTTTTAGCTTCATTATGATTACCCATTTGAAATACTTCCTGTTTTTTGTCTTAGCTAATTAGTAATTAGCACTATTTTACAACATTTTTTAAAATATTCAATTATTCTTAATTTTATTTTTATTATGTTTTAGTATTTTTTTCTTTAGAAAATAAATAATCCCCGCTATCCCCAAAATTGTAATAACAGCAATCCATTTTCGATAATTATACTGGAAAAATACCTCTGATTGACCAATTTGCGGCAAAGGAATAGGATCTATGGGAATACCGTTTTTTAAGGCAAGATCCCGAATATTTAAAAGATGAATTACCGGCACACCTGCTTCTAAGAATTCAAAAATAAGTCCCCGGTCAGCACTGGTAGGGATCTCAGATACTTTCCGTACCAGACCATTGGGAAAGGAAATAGAATTAGTGGAATTTCCAAAATTAGCAGAAGCCCCTCCAATATTAACAAATAATTTAATCGGTTTACCTGCTGCTCTTTCTTGATAAATTTCCAGCCTCTTTTGAATATTTGCCTCTAAGCTGCCGTTGTCAATAAAAATGGTACCGGCTTCTTTGGCAATTTGTTCGATTATTTCTTTCGATTCTGGGAAAAACATTCCTTCAGCCTGATCCTGATTTCCTCCCATAGATACTGCTGCCAGGCTATAATTAACAATATTTTTCTGATTTAAGGTATCGAGCATATCTATAAAGGTAAAATTAGGGATATTGGCACCATATTCAGAAGCACCGATGGCATAAATGGTAATCGGGATAATATCTACCGCTTCACATGCTGAAAGTGTTGCCAGGAGTAAAGCCGGAAAAGAACCACTGGAACCAACTGCTATAACATCACCGGATGTTAGATTAACCTGTTTAAAATATTTAACCATTAAGGCAGCAAAATCGGGATTGGTTGAAGTCCTTTTAGCGCTTAAATTACCTAAGGTGGTAGTTATGGGAGTATATTCTTCGCCAATTAGTCCGGTTCTATTGGGGTCCAATTGGATGTTAATAGGGATCTGTCTGGTCTCTTTTTCTGTCCTGATGGCATCTATTGCTTCAGACATGGTTTTGGAGGCATGATACTGTAACTGATAATAAACAGTCGGTTCTTTGACTATGGTAATTTCAGTTAACAATAGTCCGGTTAAAGCTATTATCAATATCAGAACTAGGTGTTTAAGGGAAACCTTGTATTTTACCCAATTTATCATCTTATTCTTATTTCTTATTGGCAGAGTTAATACTTTGGGAGGAAAAAATATAGTTTTTCAGGATTGAAAAAGATTAAATAATAAACTTAATTCCAGATAATTAAACAGGGATGATTCTCAATATCCCTAAAATGGCTACAAATAATCCTACAAATCCCAATAAACCTAAGCATTCCAGCTCTTTTCTTAAAAATTTAAAATAGGCAAAAAAAGAAAAGAAAGTGAACAATAACAATTCATAGGGATTATGGTTATTAAAACCTATGAATCCAAAAAAGCCAACAAGACCAAAAAAGCCATATACCCATGGCGGTAATTTCATACTAATTTACCACTCTTTCTCTAACAATTAATCAGTAATGTTACTCTCCCAAGTAAGCTTTTTTAACCTTCTCATCGTTCAACAATTCTGCCCCGCTACCCTTTAAAACCAGACAACCAGTCTCCAGTACATAGGCATAGTCAGATATCTTCAGTGCAGCAAAGGCATTTTGCTCTACCAGAAGAATGGTTATCCCTTCCTTACTGATTTTCTGAATTACCCCTATAATTTCCTGTACCAGTAAAGGAGCAAGGCCTAAAGAAGGCTCATCTAACATTAAAAGTTTGGGACGAGACATAAGCCCTCTGGCTACGGCCAACATCTGTTGCTCTCCCCCGGATAGAGTTCCACCTTTCTGCCAGAGCCTTTCTCTTAATCTGGGGAATAATTCACAAAACAAATCCTGGTCCTGGGCGATGCCCTCTTTGTCCTCCCTGGCAAAAGCACCCAGATTCAAGTTTTCCTGAACGGTTAAATTGGGAAATATTTTTCTTCCTTCCGGAACCATGGATACACCCATTTTAACAATCTGGTCGGTCGATAGATTATTAATTTCTTTATCCTGAAAGAGAATTTTCCCAGATTTACATTTAACCAGGGAACAAATAGCCCTTAAGGTAGTACTTTTTCCAGCACCGTTAGCACCAATAAGAGTTGTAATTTTTCCTTTCGGTACTTCAAAGGTAATACCTTTTAAAGCATGTATTCCTCCATAAAAAACATTCATACCTTCTACTTTAAGCATATTGTGCTTCCACCCCCAAATAAGCCTTAATAACTTCGGGATTATGCTGAATTTCGACAGGATTACCTTGGGCAATCGTTTCACCATAGTTTAAAACTAATATTCTTTCACATATTCCCATTACTACTCTCATATCATGTTCGATAAGCAAAATAGTCAAATCAAAACCTTCTCTGATTTGCTGTATAAAGCGCATGAGTTCCTTGGTCTCCTGTGGATTCATACCGGCTGCCGGCTCATCTAAAAGTAAGAGTTTGGGTCTGGTTGCCAGTGCTCTGATTATCTCCAGTTTTCTCTGTTGCCCATAGGGGAGACTGCCTGCTTTCTCCATTTTGCATTCTGCCAGACCTACTTTTTCTAATAGCTCAATAGATTTTTGGTAAATATTTTCTTCTTCCTGAACATACCCTGGAAATTTAAAAATGGCAGAGGCAAGATTCGATTTTAAATGAAGGTGAAACCCTATCATTACATTATCAAGAACCGTTAAATTTTCCATCAGTCTGATATTTTGAAAGGTTCGGGCAATACCTAATTTAGCAATTTTATCTGGTTTCATTCCCGTTATATCTCTATTTTGAAAATAGATTCTATTTGTCGAAGGAGCGTATATTCCGGTAATCATATTAAAGACGGTGGTCTTGCCAGCACCATTGGGGCCTATTAAACCTACCAGCTCTCCCGGTAGAAGTGTCAATTTAAAATCTTTCACAGCAGTCAAACCACCGAACTTGATAGTGATGCTATCTAAATTCAATATCTCCATCAGGAAGCACCCCCTTCAGTTGTTTTTTTATGATTAAATATTCTATTCAGGAATTGGAAGAGCCACCTCCAGGAGAACTCCGCTCCTCCCATTATACCCCTTTGCTTATAAAGAATAAGAGCTAAGAGCAAAACTGAAAAGGTAACCATTCTTAACCCGGGAATGGGCGGAAAAGCAATTGGTCCTAAATTAAAGCCAGCCTCAATGGGGCGCAAATATTCCAGAAAAAAATTATAGAGAAAAGCGGCAATAACCGTTCCGGTTATACTGCCCAGTCCACCCAATACCACTACCGCTAAAATATTGAAGGTAGTCACCAATCTAAATGCCTTTGGGTCTATAGTGGTCAAAAGACAGGCAAATAAGCCACCCGCTACCCCGGCAAAGAAAGCGCTGATAGTGAAAGACATAACCTTATGAAAGGTTAGATTTATTCCTATTACCTCAGCGGCAACTTCATTTTCCCTGATAGCCATTAAAGCCCGACCATAACTGCTGCTTATTAACCCTTTTATAACATAAATAGCTACCACTGCCACTCCCACTGTCCACCAGAGATTGGTAAACTCGGGAATACCTTTAATGCCTAAAGCGCCATTGGTAATATGAGGAAGGTTATTGGCAATGATTCTGAATATTTCGGCAAAACCTAATGTTGCTATTCCTAAATAGTCCCCTTTTAATCTAAGTACTGGGAATCCTATTATAAATGCTACCAAAGCAGAAAATAATCCACTAAATATTAAGGCAATTATGAAAGGAGCATGTAAAACCGTAAAAGGCCAAGCTAAGGGCTCCAGTATAAAACTTGCCTCTTTATAATATGCGGGAAGAACTAGGAGGGCTGTCACATAGGCGCCTATACCCATAAAACCGGCATGACCTAAAGAAAATTGTCCAGTAAATCCATATATCAAGTTTAAACTCACCCCCAGGGTGACATACATTGCTCCTAAGTTCAGTATTCTTATTTTGTAAGCATCTAATTTATTCTGAGCAAGATAAACCAATAAAAACAATACAATTAAAGAAATTAAAGTACATGTTTTTTCATTTCGTTGTTTCATCTGGCTACACCTTCTCCTGGGTCTTTACACCCAAAATTCCATCTGGCTTAAAAAATAGAATCAGAATCAGAATTAAAAAAACAAAAGCATCCCTGTAACCGGAAATGGGAGGGAAAAAGGTAACAAACAGTATTTCAGACATACCCAACAGAAGACCCCCTAACATAGCGCCAGGAACACTGCCAATTCCACCTACTACTGCAGCAATAAAGGCCTTCAAACCTGGAATAGTGCCCATGGTAGGAACTATCTGTGGAAATCTCAGACTCCAGAGTATTCCACCAACCGCTGCCAGAGCCGAACCTATAATAAAGGTTACTGAAATAGCCTTGTTTACATCAATTCCCATCAATCTGGAGGTCTCTATATCATAAGATATCGACCTCATAGCCAGACCAGTTTTAGTTTTATAGATAATAAATAATAATAAGGATAAGAATACAACTGATATTCCCACTGAGGCAAACAGAGTTGATTGAATTCGTATCTCACCAAATTGAAATATTTTAGTGAAATAGCTGGGGCGATGAACAGATTTGGGAATACCGGAAAAAACTACAATGGATAAATTTTGTAAAAAGAAGGATACCCCAATTGCCGAAATCAAGGCTGATATTCGGGGCGCATCACGTAATGGTTTATAGGCAATTTTTTCAGATAACATTCCAGTAAGAGCAGTTAGCCCAATGGCCACCAGAGCTGAAGCCCACCAGGGTAATGAAAAAATTAACATTCCAAAATAAAGATAATACGGAGCCAGCATAAATATTTCTCCATGGGCAAAGTTTATCAACCTGAGAATACCATAAACCATGGTATAACCTATGGCAATTAAAGCATATAAACTGCCCAGCGACAAGCCATTGGCAATATTTTGCAGGACTAAATTTAAGGTCATAGATTTCTCCTTGTCATTATGGGAATGGATAGACCATTCTCCTAATTATTACAGGCAGAAAAGGTAGGATTATATCCTTCCTTTTCTGCCTGTAAAATTGCTAATCAGCTTAAAAGAATCTTACGGGTATACAGTAGCCTCATATTTATAATCTCCGTTGACAATCTTAACTAAAACAGCAGGTTTGACAGCATCTCCATTTTCATCAATAGTAATAGACCCGCCGGCACCCTGGAAGTTTTTAGTTGCAGCTAAGGCATCTTTTATAGCAACCGGGTCAAAAGAACCGGCTCTTTCAATAGCATCAACCAGCAGATTATAAGAATCGTAACAAAGAATGGATACAGCATCAGGAGCTAATTTATATTTATTCCTGAAAAGTTCAGAGTACTTTTCAGATTCTGGGGTAGCTGGCTGATCTTCGGCAAAGAAGGTACTGGCAATCAAGCCTTCGGCAGCGTCTTTGGCCAAATCTACCAAAACTGGGTTATGCAGGGTGTCACCACCCAGATAGTAGCCAGTGTATCCCAAATCTCTTCCCTGGATAGCTATCAGGGCCACATCTCCAAAGTAACCAGGGAAAAAGAGAGCTTCGGCTCCAGAGGCAATGACCTGGCTTAACTGGGCGCTAAAATCCTGGTCTCCAGTATTGTATTTAGTATCGCTTACAATTTGTCCACCAAGCTCTTCAAAAGTCTTTTTGTAGAAATTGGCTAATCCTACTGAATAGTCTTGAGCTATATCAACTAACAGAGCTGATTTTCTGATACCCAGTGTTTCATAGGCGTATTTAGCCATAACTTCACCCTGGAATGGATCGATGAAACAGGCGCGGAACACATACTCTTTACCTTGAGTAACCAACGGGTTGGTAGCAGTACCAGAAATCAGAGGGATATGGGCCTTATTAGCAACTTCACCACCAGGAATAGCCATTCCACTGCCATAGCTGACGAAAACAGCGACCACTTGGTCTCGTTCAATTAATCGTGAAACTGCATTGGCAGACTCTACTTTATCACTTTTATTATCTACCAGTACCATCTCAATTTTTTTACCCAATACTGTGGGTGTTTGTTCGTGGGCTATTTCATACCCTCTCATGCATAGCTCTCCTCCCACAGCCATCTCACCAGTCATAGGTTCCGCTATACCAAATTTGACCACATCCTGTGCCAAACCTACACTGCCTAACAAAAACAATGCAGCAATTAAAGCAAAAATAAGCAAAAGTTTTTTCATTTTATTCTTCCTTTCTTTTTATACTAATATGTTTAGGCAAAGTATTTCATGAACTAAGAATATGATTCTTAGTATTTATTTTTTATTCCTTTATCTATCACCTCCTCTCCCAGAGATAGTTTCTGCATAAGATAATTATTTTAAAGAGCAAAATATTGGAAGAATTTGTGTTGAAAATTTATGATTCCGAAATAAGTATAACATTAAATTAAAGAATAAAAAACACTTTATGCAGCTCCAACATATCAGGCACAAAAGAAAATGTTCATTATCCTGTAATGTACTACAATATTCCTCTATAGTCAATATATTCATATCTCTATAAAGATTTTTATGAACTTGATTATGAATATTTTTAATATTCCAGGAAGATTTTTTTTGACTTTGCCTTTGGAATAATAATACTATTTTGTTATAATTAAAATGCAGATTGAGATTTCAAGAGATGTTTCTGAAATAATATTTTTATGGAAAGTTTTATAGATGGACAGCAATAAAAAAATAAAGATAGAAAAAGCTTATGAAAATATTGATTTTATCAATAGCTGTGATGCCCGGGTCATCAGAATTCTATCGGAACTGCTGGAACCCATGCAACGTTTCAATAAATATAAAGTGACTGATACTATTGTTTTTTTTGGTTCAGCTCGTACCAAATCTCCTCTTGAGGCTGACAGAAGCCTAAAAGAGATAGAGGAAAAAATACAAAAAGGTGGCAAACAAAATAAAAAAAACCTACAGAAACAATTAGAGTGTGCCAAAAAACAGGTTTACCTTGCCCGGTATTATCAGGATGGCTATGAATTGGCTAAGCGTTTGACTACCTGGTCTAAATCGTTAAATTCTCACTCACGCTTTATTGTATGTTCAGGAGGCGGAATGGGTATGATGGAGGCTGCGAATAAAGGTGCTACAGAGGCCGAGGGTAAATCGATTGGTCTTAATATCAGTATTCCGACAGAACAATATCCTAACCAATATATAACTCCAGGGCTTAATCTTGAATTTCATTATTTCTTTATGCGTAAATTCTGGTTTGTTTATTTGGCAAAGGGCCTGGTTATTCTACCGGGTGGCTTTGGTACCATGGATGAATTATTTGAAGTATTGACTCTTTTGCAGACTAAAAAAATAAAGAAACCAATACCAATTGTTATTTATGGTTCTGAATATTGGAACCAGATAATAAACTTTGATGTCTTAGCAGAATTTGGTACTATTAGCAAGTCTGATCTTAAACTGTTTAAGTTTTGTAATACCGTTGATGAAGCATTTTCGTATTTAACTGAAAAACTTACCCGGCTTTACCTTTAAATCTTTATAAAAACATTAATAAATAACAACTTTATAAGTTTTAATATGACATGTTATTTAAAAATTTTTAGCACTATGCTTTTTAATAATCGGGAGATTGGTAAAGAGGAATAAGATAATTTTCTCGTTCTACCCTGAACTTTTCCAGTTGTGGGGTGTAATAAGCTATTATCTCTTCAGGCGGGGTCTTCTTTTCCAGAAACAAACCAATTTTATCGGTACCCATAACCTTGTCGAACATAGAAATGTTGCCTGGTGTACTCTCAGGTACTTTAAAATCTCCCAGCATAAAAGCATAAGCCAGTGCATATATACCACTTTTAGCAGGATTAAAAACAGAAGGGTCATAAATATCTAACCGCGCTCCACCTGCTGTCTCACGGTCTTCAGGAATATAGCACACTCCGGGAAGCCCAGCCCTGTTTAACATTTCGGCATATTGTGCTGAGTCTAATCCTTTCCCTCCAACCCAGAGGAATTGTTCTCTTTGAAAAACACCGGTCCCTTCTCCCATTCCGGTTGCCATATACCCATAGAGAGAAAAAATATCAGGAATATTGGGAGAGGTTTGCACAAAAGGAAGTCCAGTTTCTAAAAATGTCATCTCCCGATGGTATCCTTCCATGGGAATAACAATAAGGTCTGCGCCTATCTTACGATTATAGAATTGCGCCAGCTCTCCTGCTGTCATACCGTGAGCCATGGGGAGATTATCCACACCCAAAAAAGATTTAAAATTATCTTCCAAAACTGGGCCTTCTACGATTATACCGCCCAATGGGTTAGGCCTATCCAGGACTATAATTGATTTATTGTACTTTTGGGCAGCTACCATACAGTATTGCAAAGTAGACATATAGGTATAGGTGCGGGCACCAATATCCTGAATATCAAAAAGAAGAACCTCTATTGAGGACAGCATCTCCTGAGTTGGTGTTCGGTAACTGCCGTAAAGGCTATAGACCGGGATATCATAAAGAGGATGAATATAGGAATTTACCTGAGCACCTGCTTTAGCCTTACCGTCCAGCCCATGCTCCGGGGCAAAAAGTGCCATTAGTTTCACTCTGTGGGTAGCTAATAAATTATCAATAAAGCTCCCACCCCGACTATCTACACCAGTTTGATTAGTTATCACCCCCACCCTTTTGCCTTCAATCAGGTAAAGGTAGCTTTCTAACAAAACCTCATTGCCTAATTTTACCTGTGGCGTGCCAGCTGAGGAAAAAGTTATGAATAAGACAAAAAAAGCGATAAAAACAAGAGACAAAATAAGAAGCGTTAATACAATTTTTTGTTTTTTAAAAAAGTTCGGTAAAGAAAAGCTTTTATATTCTGTTGTTTTGTGCATAACCAATCCTTTTGTTGTTCTGAACTATCTGCAGACAATATTATGGAATCTTCTCAATAAATCTTTTATTGCACCTTGATAATATGCCATACATCTACCAATATTGCAAGATTAAGTTTGATTATTAATTTGTCAATATTGTAATTCGGACTAATGTTTCATCAAAATCGAGTTAAATGATTTGACATATAAGCCATAACAGTTAAACTTAATTATAAAAGAAAAGAATATTCTAAAATTTACCAGCATCTGTTAATTTGAAATATCCTTAAATCATATATACCATCAGTTACTACCCTTCGAGAGCATAAAAAAATTTTAAAGGGGGTAATCAATGGAAGAAAAACTTGCCTTTCACACCGTAATATTTGATCTGGATGGTGTGGTAACTCAAACAGCTACCATACATGCCCGTTCCTGGAAAATCGTCTTTGACGATTACCTAAGATTAAGAGCAAAAAGGAACGGGGAACCCTTTCAAGAATTTACTTACCAGGATGATTACCTTACTTATGTTGATGGAAAACCCCGTTATAAAGGGGTACAAAACTTCCTGGCCTCACGTAATATTCACCTTCCCTTCGGTGACCCTGCTGATCCCCCTGATAAAGAGACCATTTGTGGAATAGGCAATAAAAAAAATCAATTATTTGACAAATTGTTACAGGAAGAAGGAGCTGAAGTTTTTGAATCAACTATCGCTCTTATTAAAGATTTAAAAAATAATGGTATAAGAGTCGGGGTCGCCTCATCCTCTAAAAATTGCCGGGCAGTTTTAAAGTCTGTACAGCTGGAAGACTTATTTGAAACGATAGTGGATGGTATTGTATCTCAGGAACTAAACCTGAAGGGAAAACCGGAGGGGGATATTTTTTTAACTGCTGCTAAAAATTTGGGCAGTTTCCCGGAAGATTCTGTGGTAGTAGAGGATGCCGCCTCGGGGGTAGAGGCAGGCAGAAACGGAGGATTTGGTCTGGTTCTTGGTGTTGCCAGAGAGAATAATGAAAAAGAATTAACTAAGTATGGTGCCGATCTGGTGGTATCTGATTTAGCTGAAATAAATATCAACCTGATAAATGACTGGTTTTTAAGAAAACCAAAATCCTTCTTCTTATGTTTTGATAACCTTACACAGGCACCCCCAATATTTCGCCCGGAGCACCTCAGAGGAGAAAATATCTATCTTAACCCCTTTTATCAGCGCACTGGCAAATCCGTTATAGCTGACAACCCTAAACTGACTTTCTTTTTAGACTACGACGGGACCTTGACACCCATTGTAGCCAGCCCTGAACTGGCTATCCTTGCCCCTGACATGAAAAGGATAGTAGAGAATCTGGCTGAAATTCATACTGTGGCTATCGTCAGTGGCAGATTGAGAGAAGATGTGCAAAACCTGGTTGGTATAAAGGGAATTTTTTATGCCGGCAGCCATGGTTTCGATATTGAAGGACCGGGTGGTTTTAAAATGATACACAAAGCTGCCGAAAAAACCATACCCCTCATTTCCGCCATTATTGAGCAATTAAAAGAGAGATTGGGACATATAAATGGAATATTGATTGAAGAAAAAAAATTCAGCGTAGCAGTCCATTACCGTAAGGTATTAAATATAACAGATCTGCAATTTATCGAAAAGGTGGTAAAGGAAATGGTTCAGGAGCATAATGAGATGAGAATTTTATTGGGCAAAAAAGTCTTTGAAATTCTACCAAACATTGATTGGGATAAGGGTAAGGCAGTGAAATGGATTATGAATGCACTTAATATACCCTGGCAACCGACTACAGTGTTTTACCTTGGAGATGACACTACAGATGAATATGCCTTCCGAACCGTAATAACCAGGGGTACCGCCCTAATAGTTTCTGATGATCCTGAAATAATTTCTACTGCCGATTTTCAATTACAATCAACAGTAGAGGTAAAAGAATTCTTTGAACAGGTTATGGAAATTTCTAAAAATTAATCTTAATAATAATCGCAGCCACTATTTCTGGTCTATAGAATACTTTCAATTTAAACCAGGTCAGGAAAAACTTAGAGAGGCTTTATGCACCTTAGGGAATGGGTACTTGGGCACCAGAGGTGCTTTTAATGAAACTCCTGCCTCCAGAATTCATTACCCCGGAACCTATCTGGCTGGAGTATATAACAAGTTAGAGAGTGATATCGCGGGAAAAACAATCACCAATGAAGATTTGGTCAATTGTCCTAACTGGCTGCCCCTTTCCTTCAAAACCGATACAAATCAGGATTGGATATTGCCTTCCCCTCAAAATATTGTGAATTATTTTCAAAAATTAGACCTGAAAGAGGCAGCTTTAATAAGAAATTATAGAATCAAAGAAGGCTCTGGCAAGGTTACCTCTGTGGAAACTAAGCGGATAGTTCATATGGGGAATATGCATTTAGCTGTACAGGAGTATACCATCATTCCTGAAAATTATGATGGTGAGATTAGTATCCGTTCAGGCTTAGACGGCAATGTGAAAAACAAAGGCGTTGAAAGGTATAGTGAGCTGAATTCCCTTCATTTATTGGCAGAATCTTCGGGTGATTTTGCAGAAAATGGTATTTATTTAACTGTCAAAACCAGCCAAACCAATATTAGTATTGCAATGGCTTCTAAAACTTACCTTACTAATAACGGTAAAGAACTAAAACCAATTTCCTCCCATATTGCAAAAGATAAACGTGCCATCTTTCAGGAATTTAAGCTCCCGGTAAGAAAAAAACAAAAATATACTATAGTAAAAATAGTTTCTATTTACACCTCCCAGGATAAGGATACCAATAACCCTCTGCAGAGTGCTTTAGATACAGTAGGACAAGTTTCTGATTTTTCCAGATTGTTTCAATCACACAAAGAGGAGTGGTCTAAGCTCTGGGATAGGTTTGACTTGGAAATAAAAGGACATATCTTCTCACAAAAGATTTTGAGACTACACATTTTTCACCTTCTGCAGACTGCTTCCCAACATAATCCAAAATTAGATGTGGGTATTCCAGCTCGAGGGTTATCCGGTGAGGCTTATCGGGGACATATCTTCTGGGATGAGGTATTCATTTTACCATTCTATGATTTCCGTTTGCCGGAGGTTACCCGATCTTCCCTGCTCTATCGCTATCACCGACTGGAACAGGCCAGATTATATGCCCGGGAAAATGGCTATGAAGGTGCCATGTTCCCCTGGCAAAGCAGTTCAACCGGAGAGGAAGAGACACAGGTAATTCATCTTAATCCTGAATCAGGTAAATGGGGACCGGACTACAGCCGTAATCAGAGACATGTCTCTTTTGCCATAGCATACCTGATATGGCAAAACTGGATAATAGCTGGTGATTTAGATTTTTTAAGCAGCTATGGCGCTGAACTACTTTTATCTATTGCACAGTTTGGGGTCAGTTTGTGTTCTTATGACCCGTTAGATCAGAGATACCATACTAAAGGTTTAATGGGACCTGATGAGTTTCATGAAAAACTCCCCGGGGCAGATGAAGCAGGTTTTAAAGATAATGCCTATACCAATGTTATGATTGTCTGGACCATACAGCGAGCCTTGGAAATGCTGTCGACCATACTACCCCAAAAACTTCAAAGAGAGTTGTTAAGAAAGTTAAAAATAAGCCAGAGTTCCTTAAAAAAGTGGGAAGAAATAACCAGAAAAATGAATATTATTATGGATGAAGAGGGAATTATCAGTCAGTTTGACGGTTATTTTACCCTGCCTGAATTAAAATGGAATGATTATAGAAAAAAATATGGTAATATCCAAAGAATGGACCGCATCTTAAAGGCAGAGGGAAAATCACCCAACGATTTTAAAGTAGCCAAACAGGCCGATACCCTTATGCTGCCCTATCTCTTTTCTCTGGCAGAACTGGAAAAAATTTTTCACCATTTAGGATACCAGTTTAATAAAAAGATTTTAAAAAAGAATTATAACTATTATGTTCAGAGAACTTCCCATGGTTCTACCCTCAGCAAGGTGGTACATTGTTATTTATCAGATATTCTGGGGCAATCCCAGCAATCCTGGAAATGGTTTTGCGAAGTTTTAAACTCAGATATAAATGATACCCAAGGGGGAACCACGCCAGAAGGGATACATACCGGGGTTATGGGGGGTTCCTTAAATATTGCCCTTAAAAGATATGCAGGGGTAAATTTAATTAATGGTATAATAAGTATAAATCCTGATCTGCCTAAAAGATGGAATTATATAAAATTTAAGATAAAATTCAATGAGCTCTGGTACTCCCTTATCATAGAAAAAGAGCGGATTCAGGCTACTCTATCTGCTATTAAATCAGTACCGGATGATTATCAGGTAAAAATATCTGTTGTCAATAAGGAATATCTATTGGATATGGACAAAACTTTTACCTTTTATCTGAACAGAAGGAGCAGTAGATGAGTAAAAAACAAATTCTGCTGGTTGATGGAGATGTGATGCTGGCAGAGAGATTAAAAAGGAATCTGGAATTGGAAAACTACATTGTTGATTTAGCCTATCGGGGCTCTGATGCCCTGACCATTCTAAAAAGAAAATGGGTGGATTTAATCATCTCTTCCATTACCTTACAGGGAAATATGAATGGCATTCAGCTACTTCAGGATATCATCAAAAATGAGGATTTTAATAAAATTCCTGTGATCATTATTAGCGGTAAGATTAATCTGGAAAAGACCGCCTATGATATCGGCGCTAAGCTTTTTGTCACAAAGCCCTATGATACCTTGGAGTTGATTAAAAATATCAAAGATGTATTCCAGGAAGAATTGTAATATATGGTATTGTTAATATGCCTTGACTCTATTCATTATATTATGGCATCAGAAAGGCATATTAGAAAACTTATGATGTATAGAAATACCATCAGAAAATAGTGGTATAACCACTCTAAATTTTATTGTTTGTGAGGTGCAGCTATGATGAGCAACAAGCATCTTGATTTAGAAAAACTGACAGAACAATTAAAACAGATAAAAGCCAAAGATATGATGTCTGATGAGGTTATTACTGTAAAAAAGGGTGATTCCTTGGCTGAGATAGCTGAGTTAATGATTAAAAAAAGGATAAGCGGTTTCCCTGTTTTAGAAAATGGTGAGATTATTGGCATCATTACTTCCAATGACCTTTTTTTGGTAATGGATATGATTAAAACAGGGGAATTACTGCAAAATGATGATACCAATAGCTCTCAACCCAGCGTTAATTTTGCTATGTCTACCGATATTGTTACCGTTAATCCTGAAACAAATCTTGATGAAATAATCTCATTAATGAAATATCGCAATATTCATACCCTGCCGGTAATGAGCCAGAATAAACTGGTAGGTGTAATAGGCCGCAGAGATATATTCAAAAGTTTTTACGATGTAATCAGGAATTTAATCAAACAACTATAACCGCTCTAACTACTATAAAATAAAACAGACTGTTCCTGTTTCGGATTAAATGTTAATTAGCAATAGAGTTAAATTTCTATCAGCTCATAACTGCCAAAGCCTAATCCTAACTCTTCAGCATGGTTTATCTGTATATTATAATCATTATCCGGCCAAAGTTTTTTTAGCAAATCTTTACCGGTCTTTTCGATTAACAGATCCGTGGTTGCTTTATCTATGGCTACAGGGTCATAGGAAGCCAGAATTCCTATATCATTGGTCACTTTTTTTTGAGCCTTGCTCAGACAGTCACATTCACCGGTAATATGAGTAAGAAAGTTAAAGAAACAGCATTTGCCCTGCTTGTCTTTCAGCACCCCCAGGGCGTATTCTGCCATCTTTTCCTGTAACATCATACTGCTACCAGAAAAAGAATTTTTTATGGCTTGATATCGACAGGTGGCGATACACTCACCACAGCCATAGCATTTTTTGGTATCTATACGGGCAACCCCATCGTAAAACTCTATAGCTCCTTTGGGACACCATTTGATACACAATCCGCAGGCTCTACATCTTTCGGGATTCACCCTTGGTTTTACATCAGCATGCTGGATCTGTTTGCCACTTCTGGGCGCACAGCCCATTCCCATGTTTTTGATTGCTGCCCCCATACCGGTCAGGATATGGCCGGTAACATGGCTTAAAAAAACTAAAGACTGACTGTGCAGTATATCATTGGCAACCTTAACCGATTTTAGATGTTTTCCCTCAATTGGTATTTCGGAATAATTTTTGGATAAGAGGCCGTCAGCAATAATAATAGGAACACCTAAGTTTTCAATACTAAAACCATGTTCATAAGCCTGCAGCAGATGGTCTATAGAATTTTGACGATTTCCTCTATAAAGAGTGTTGGTATCGGCAAGAAAGGGTTTGCACTTCTTTTTCTTGATATAAGATAGTAGTGGTTTTATCCATTGTGGATTGATATGACCTGTGTTATTCTTCTCACCAAAATGAATTTTTATAGCGACAAATTCATCTTCCTGAAATATATTATCAAAACCAGCTGCCTCATAAAGCTGAATAACCTTTCCTGATATTTCCTCAGCTGATACATTTTCTTTTAAGGAGCTAAACCATACCTTGCTCATTCCATACCTCCACATTTACTCTCTTTTTTTCAGATAGTTAAATACAAAATAAAAGATAATTTTGAAAGAACCTGATTTATCAATATTTTTGTTTCAATTTATTCTGTTATCCTATTTATTATAATACAAGGTAAATCAAATATTAGAAAACTATTATAAATATTTGTCTGTGTCAAGTTTTTGTAGGTACTTTTCTCCGCTGCAAAATTCCCCTGGTTTCAGGTAGACCTACCTTAGAGATTAGAATAAACTATGGCAGCTTTAAATACACAGCAAATACCCTTATTTTATTTGATTTAGAG
>JAKPKS010000044.1 GCA_029553585.1 Candidatus Atribacteria bacterium
GACTGCCTTATCAAGAGTCTCACCGCTTCCCACAAAATAAAAATTATCTTCAGTCTCAATTACCGGAATTTGCCAGTTATGTTCTTTATCGATATCGATGGTCAGATCAACTACACTCCTACACTCCACACCTGTTCCGCATACTTCACCATTTCCCATCACAGCATGGGCGTCTCCCAGGGCAAAATAGGCACCTTCCACAAAAACAGGCAGGTAAATGGTCGAACCGGCACAAACATCTACGGTATCCATATTTCCACCATGATCTCCGGGGGTACCGTTAAGCACTTCGCCCTCTGCAGGCGCTACACCGATTACCCCGATCATAGGACGACAGGCTAATTTATGTCCGGCAAATTCGGCATATCCATCTTTAATGGGTATTATTTCCACCTGGGAATTTTCGACCTTATGTCCTAATACCCCCAAGCCTTTCATAGCAATAGAGACTCCCTGTACATCCGGTTTAATATTTTTTATAACAACCTTCAAATGATCTCCGGGTTGTGCGCCATTAACAAAAATTGGTCCTGTTGCCGGATTTACTTTTGCAAAGTCTACATTTTCTTCCACAGAATCATTCGGTTTTGTTATTAGATAGCTGAAACAGTCTTCAGTTTCTATTTGCAGACTATCACCAGGGTCTACTGTCAATACCGGTTCATGAGAGGCCCCCATAGCAAATACATGCTTATCTCTGGTAATTCTTTTCACTTTCAATTCTCCTTCCCTTTTTTTATCTTATATTTTAAAATACCTGGACTGACAATTCCATTTTTCCCCAATAAGCCTTCCGGTTTATACATTAATACTATGAAGATCATAGCAGCCATTAGAATTTGAATCAACCCGACTAAAGGTGGCACCTGCAAGTTAAATATTTTAAACCCTTCCTGTATTGGCCGGGCAAGATGTATAAACGTAGTTATAATACCGGCACCAACAATAGCACCGGAGATGGTACCTATTCCTCCGATTATCAGCATTGCAATTATTTGAAAGACAAAGACCAGGCCAAATACTTCTGGATGCATAGACCCGGTATAATGAACCCACAAAGGTCCGGCTAAACCAACAATAAAACTGCCGATGGCAAAGGCATATATCTTATAACGCACCACATCGATACCCATTGTCACAGCCAAGGTCTGATCTTTTCCCAAAGTTATTATGGCTCTGCCAAATTTGGAATGGGTAAATCTCCACATAAAAATTACTACCAGGAATAAAATACCATAAACCCACCAAACATTAGTAGAGAAAGGTACATTTCTGATCCCCAGCGGGCCATGGGTGTAGGAACGTAAATTGACAGCCAGATTGGTCATAACTATATTAATACCTAAAGAGGCCAGTATAAAATAATGTCCTCTTAGCCGAAAAGCCGGTAAAACCAGGGTAATACTTGCCAATACTGCAGCAATTGCGCCCAAAATAAGAGAGATACCAAATGGTAATTGAGCTGCCTCTATCCAAATGGGAAGTTGCAAAAAAGTCGTTTTATATTGTATAGGAAGTGTAAATAGACTGGAGATATAGGCGGAAAACAGCATAATCCCTCCAAAGCCCAGAGAAAAAACGTTGGCATAACCATTGGTTATAGTAACCCCCAGACAGATAATGGCATTGATACCAAATAGTAGAAATATGCCTAAATAAAAACCCTTCATATTTTTCTCAATCAGAGCAAGAAGAACAATCGCTGCCAAAAAAACCAACAAATAACAGCCTCTTTGCACTGCAGTCCATCTTTTGTTAATCATTCTTCCCACCCCCCTTCAAACTTGACATTGGGTCGGAACAGGCCTGTCGGCTTTAAGAAAAGTATGAAAAAGAGCAATATCCAAACAAAAAGCGGACGGAGAGGAGAGTATAGGGAAGGAA
>JAKPKS010000070.1 GCA_029553585.1 Candidatus Atribacteria bacterium
GAAATTTATTGTCTTACCATTAAAGTACCACACTTAGGACACTTTATATTATAACAAGGTGTACCTACCTGGTGAGGAACTGTTGCGCCACATGAAGGACATATACAATCACCTCCTGAGCCCATTCCTACACCCATTCCCATTCCCCTGCCTCCCCATGGTCTCGGTCTGGCACCTCGTCCCCGGCCGGTTCCCGGACCTGCTCCGGTTGGCCCTGTACCATCTCCTCTGGGCATCTTGTTCATCTCCTTTCACTAAACACTCATAAATTTATTTATTGATAATGATATGCAATCTCAAAAAAATCAGAAAAAGTACATTTTACTTTTTTACAGTATTACATTTTTTGCATAGTCCGTAAAATTGAATAGTATGGTTTTTTATTTCAAAACCATACTTCCGGGCTAATTCTTTTTCAGTCTTTTTAATCAGCTCTATCTCTTCATCTAAAAATTCATCATAGTCAATTACCCGCCCACAATTAGTGCAGATCAGATGATGGTGATGTGATGTCCCTCCATTACCTGAGCGTAACTCATATCGGGCACGCCCATCACCAAAGTCAAACTTTACTACCAATCCCATTTTAACCAGCAACTCCAGCGTCCTATAGATTGTAGTAAGACCAATATTGGGATAAATTTGATGTACTCTTAAAAAAATGTCTTCTGCGCTCAAATGCTTCTTTGATTCTGCTAAAACCTGTAGAATAACCTGGCGGGGCATAGTAATTCTATAACCACCACCCCTGAAATGTCTGTGCCACCAGTTTCCAGATTTTCCTTCACACCATCTCATCGGCATATCTGATATCCTCGAATTAACTATTTATTGATAATCATTTTCAATAATATATTAATTAATATAGCATTCTTTGTCAAATTTTTAATAAAATTACCTATAGTAATTCTATGCTATTTTATAAACTTTATAAACTTTCCGATAAAAAAAGGGATCACCTTAAAGTGGTCTATTTCCCAAAAAATGTTTTTAAAAGTGATCCCCTTTAGCTATACTAAAATTCAAATTTCATTCCGGTTTGCAAGGGTAAAAATTTATCTTTAAAAATATGGTAAAGTTCTGCTTGTGCTCGAAAACCGGTACAATGTCCGGCAAAAATAGTATTAATATCAAATTCAGATAATGCCTCTACTGTTTTTTTAATTCTATCCAGCGGGGCTTCCACCAGATGAAAACCGCCGATAATGGATTCAATATTCTCCTTTTCTGATATTTCAACAGCCTGTTTGACAATATTGACAATACCGGCATGACTGCATCCTGTTATAATAACTATCCCTTTATCTTTAAAATTGGCTACCAGAGAGATATCATCATCCATACTATCTACTATAATTTTACCCTCTTCATTTATAGTTTTTAAGGCTATCCCCACCTCTTCAAAATCAGTTTGCCTTTTCACTTCACCGGTAGTTATAAGTCCAGGCATTAGTTGAAAAGGGTCATCGGTTAAATAGAGAGTCCCTCCGTTTGCTTCAATCTGGTCCCTGGAATCAACCTGCATTACACCCACATGCCTTAAGTAAGGATTATCTATGAAATTTAATCTAAAAATAGATGGATGGGCAATAACAGGCAGGTCTTCTTTGCCAATGGCTCGTAGCATTTCTACCACACCAAGGGTATGGTCATAATGGCAATGGGTTAATACTATTGAATCGATTATCTCAGGGCTGATATTCATTTCTTTCATGTTGTGCAATAAAGCTTCATGATTCTGTCCCACATCTACCAGGGTGTTCTTTCTTATATTGTGGTGATATGCTTCCACCAGAAAAGAAACCCCGTGTTGTCCCCAGTAAGGGCTTTCATACAATACGGAATCCTCTGCAACAACAGTGAGACTCATTCTGTCTAAATATTCCAAAACCATTTAACTTTACCCCTTTCTTATGCTTTACCTGCCAGAGGTTTTGATTTTGAAGATTTAGGTATAACCAGACCAATAATTACTGCTATTACAGATGGTACTAACCAGGCTAAACCCTGCTTCCCTAAGGGCAATGCGGCATTCATACTGGCAAAGAAGGTATTGCCAAAACCTATTCCTGGCAGAAAATCTCCCAGGCTGAAGAAAATAGCAACTATGACCCCTATCTGTGTTGCCAATTTTACACTTTCAAAATTAGCGAACAGATTCATAATTAGCATTACCAGTAAGGCCGGGTAAATAAGCATTAACCAGGGTACCGTATATCCTACTACCTTAGACAGACCAATAAGTCCAATGAAAAAACCAACAACACAACTTAATGCAACAGTTGTAGTATATTTCAGTTTTCCATTGGTCATCTGTTCAAAGGTATCCCCTGCTGTGGAGGTAAGCCCCACAGAAGTAGTGATATTGGCAAAAGTTAGAATAATAGCAAAAACAATGATACCAAAATTACCCAATAAACCTCTGGCAAATTCTACTGTCAGAATGCCGATAGGCGCATCAGGAAATTTAGCACCAGAGGTGGCACCTAAATAAGTTAAAACGGTGGATGTTAAAAACAACCCTATAGCAGTTATAGTACCAATTACGATTAAATTGCTTTTTCGTGATTCCCGGTCTTGAAGCCCTCTCATATTGAACTCGTTGATAAGCCAGAGTCCAAAGAGGGCTGCACCTAAAGCATTCATAGTATTATATCCATTTATAATCCCATCGGTAAATGCTGTTGGTGAACCAGGGGAAACAGGGTTAGCCAGAGGAGATGCCACTCCTTTTATGACTAAGATAACCATAAATATAATTAGGATAGGAGCTAAATATTTACCCATTTTATCAATAACCTTAGAACGATTATAGGCAAAATAATAATTTAGAGCAAAATAAACCAATAAAGTCGCCCACATCGGGATACCTGGGAAAAATTGAGCTACCGCCATTTCATGAGTGGCTGAACTTACTCTGGGTAGGATAAAAACAGGTCCGATGATTAACATAGACAGAGTAGTAAAAACCACACCAAAATTCCTACCTAAGACCCTGGAAGACAAACCGAATAAAGACTTATCCTGCATTGATACTGCCAGATAAGCAATAAATACTCCTAAACTATTAATTACTCCATACCCCAAAGCAGCGATAAGCCAGTAAATACCTGCATCCCTTCCCAATATGGGAGGAAAAATCAGGTCCCCTACACCAAAATGACCCGAAAAAATAGCTGCCGATATTACCAGAATAACGCTCCATGGCAGCAAGGTAGTATTTTTTTGTTCCATAATATAAAACTCCTTTTTATTTTAAAATTATAAAAAATTACATACATTCAAACAAAGGAAGTATAATCACATTAATCAGGCCATATGACACCACCTCATTCAAATATATTCTTTTAACTTATAAAACAAGTAAATATTAAAAATGATAATCATTTTTAATAATACCATAAATAATTTAATGAATAATAGATTTCCTTGTTTTTTACCATGATATTATTAACTAATTTGTTCTGATTTCTGCTACTGCTTCTCTAAAGGCATTAGTAAATACAACCACATCCTGATTAAAAGTAACTCCATCAAAACCATCTTTCAGGAATTGCTTTGCCGCCTGGATAGAAGTAGCATGAATAAAAACATATTTTTTAGCATTTTGTGCTGTATGTAGGATTCTTTTAAGAGCAGATAAAAACTCGGGGTCATTAAATTTTGCTGGTTTATTTAAAGCTACCGAGAGATCATAAGGACCGATAAAGATTCCGTCTATTCCATTAATCAAACAAATCTCTTCAATATTTTCTAGAAATCCCCTGGTTTCACACTGAGGGATCAGCATAGTCTCACTATTACTAATCTCAAAATATTTCTCCAACTCTCCACTGGAAAAATCTTCAAAACCAAATCCTCCCGCCCTCACCATAGCAACACCTCTTTGGCCAACGGGATGAAACTTGCCATATTTTACAACATTCCTTACCTCATCTGGTGTTTCCAGGCACGGTATCACTAGCCCTTTGGCACCAATATCAAGCATTTTTAAAATGGAATCACGATTATGGTTTTTTACCCTAACCAGCGGGGTGATTCCTCGCAACTCTGCTGCTATAATATAATTCAGAGTGCTTTCCACATTAGCAGGGCTATGTTCAGAATCTATCACCAAAAAGTCAAGCCCTGCCAGTCCCAGACATTCCACTGCTAAAGTGCTGTTCATCCCAAAAAATGTTCCAATTACCGGTATCCCCTGTTCCATCTTTTTCTTTAGCATATTTTCCAACAATTTTCACTTCCCTTTTTCCTTATTTTTTTCACTTTCCAGAGTATAAAATCAGGACTTGTTTTTGATATTCTCACCTATAGTCTGAGCCAGATCATTGAGGGCTGTGGCAATTTCTTCCAGATCAAAGATAACCCGATGGGTAGCCATTAGAAAATAAGTATCAATTTGCTCGATATAT
>JAKPKS010000095.1 GCA_029553585.1 Candidatus Atribacteria bacterium
CTTTATTTGTAAATTAGCTGTTTCTTTCTGGCTCGTGGTTTTGCAAAGGCTGGTCTGACCCTGATTTTCACAAATAATTTTCAACTATTTCCAGAGAAAAGGTACAAATCTAACACATTTCTGTTATAATTTTTATAGAAACTCAGAGGTAAAAGAGATGATAAAAAAGAAAAATAAAAATTATAGATTAGTTACTGAAGACAGAAAGAAAATATTTAATATTGCCTTATTTGCCATAATGTTCGGCACTTTTATTATGGTCTTAACCACTGGCGCTCTGGGCGCCTCTCCATACAGATATGCTGAACTTACCATTCCCATACTTACCTATCACAAATTTTGTGACGGGGAGAGCCCTGACGAATATACCATCAATGCGGACCTCTTTCAAAAACATATGAAATATTTAAAGGATAATGATTATCGGGTTATTTCTCTGACACAGCTTCTGGAATGTGTAAAGAATAATTTTTACCCCGAAAAACCGGTAGTTATCACCATTGATGATGGCTTTAAATCGGTATATACCCATGCCTTTCCCGTTTTAAAAAAATATGATTTCCCGGCTACACTGTTTTTATATACTGATTTTGTCGGTAATAATTCCAATCAGCTCACCTGGGTGGAAATCAAAGAGATGATTTCCGGAGGAATGGAGATTGGCTCACACACACTTAGCCATGCCAATTTGCTCAATATGAAAAAGGGTGAATCCTATGCCGATTACTGTAACAGGATAAAAAAAGAGATACAACTTTCTAAAACCATTCTGGAAAAAAATACGGGGAGTCCGGTTCTCTCTTTTGCCTACCCTTATGGGGTATACAGTCAGGAGATTATGTTGATGGCTAAAGAGGCAGGGTATAAGGCGTTACTCAATGTGAACAGTATGAATAACTCGATTCCCATTAACACTTATTCTTTGAATAGGCAAATTATATTCAGTGCCTGTTCTCTGGCGCAATTTCAGTCCATTGTGCAGGAAAAAACCTTACCGGTTAATGATATTTTTCCCCCTGATGGTACCGTCACTGATAATCAGGGGTTGACTATTGGGGCAATATTATTAAGCGATACCAATATTGAATTAGGTTCTTTAGGGTTGAGATTAAGTGGTGCGGGTTTGACCCATATTTA
>JAKPKS010000096.1 GCA_029553585.1 Candidatus Atribacteria bacterium
CTTTATTTGTAAATTAGCTGTTTCTTTCTGGCTCGTGGTTTTGCAAAGGCTGGTCTGACCCTGATTTTCACAAATAATTTTCAACTATTTCCAGAGAAAAGGTACAAATCTAACACATTTCTGTTATAATTTTTATAGAAAATAAGAGGTAAAATAGATGATAAAAAAGAAAAATAAAAATTACAGATTAGTTACTGAAGATAGAAAGAAAATATTTACTATTGCCTTATTTGCCTTAATGTTCGGCACTTTTATTATGGGCTTAACTGCTGGCGCTCTGTGCGCCTCTCCATACAGATATGATGAACTTACCATTCCCATACTTACCTATCACAAATTTTGTGACGGGGAGAGCCCTGACGAATATACCATCAATGTGGACCTCTTTCAAAAACATATGAAATATTTAAAGGATAATGATTATCGGGTTATTTCACTGACACAGCTTCTGGAATGTGTAAAAAATAATTTTTACCCCGAAAAACCGGTAATTATTACCATTGATGATGGTTTTAAATCGATATATAATCATGCCTTTCCCGTTTTGAAAGAGTATAATTTCCCGGCTACATTGTTCTTATATACAGATTTTATTGGAAATAATTCTAATCAGCTTAGCTGGCAAGAAATAAGAGAGATGATTGCGGGCGGAATGGAGATTGGCTCACATACACTGAGCCACGCCAACTTGCTTAATATGAAAAAGAATGAATCCTATTCCGATTACTATGACAGGATAAAAAAAGAGATACAACTCTCTAAAAACATTCTGGAAAAAAATACGGGGAGTCCTGTTCTCTCTTTTGCCTACCCCTATGGGGTATACAGTCAGGATATTATGATGATGGCTAAAGAGGCAGGGTATAAGGCGTTACTAATGTGAACAGTATGAATAACTCGATTCCCATCAATACTTATTCTTTGAACCGGCAAATTATATTCAGTGCCTGTTCTCTGGCACAATTCCAGTCCATTATACAGGAAAAAACCTTGCCGGTTAATGATATTTTTCCCCCCGATGGTACCGTCACTGATAATCAGGGGTTGACTATTGGGGCAATATTAAGCGATACCAATATTGAATTAGGTTCTTTAGGGTTGAGATTAAGTGGCGCAGGTTTGAACCATACCTACCAGCCGGAAACACAAAGAATTTCTTTT
>JAKPKS010000119.1 GCA_029553585.1 Candidatus Atribacteria bacterium
TACCTGTTGCCGATTGTCTTATTATATCCATGAATTTATTGTACAGAACCTCGGCTTTATCTGCTGATTCGGCTTTTGTAAAATCAGGCCTGTTGCCTCTTGTGCAATTGCCACAGAGAGTGAACTGAGAAACAACCATAATATCCCCTTTGATATCTGTTAACGAGTAATCCATTTTCCCCAGGGAATTTTCAAAGATTCTCAGGGAAATGATTTTTCCTGCAATGTACGCGCAGTCCTTTTCTGTATCTCCCTGTTCAAAAGCAACAAGTACAACAAGCCCTTTGCCTATATCTCCCCTGTGTTCTTTTTCCACATAAAGTGCGCCTTTTATTACTCTCTGTATGACAGCTTTCATATTATATCTCATACCTCTAAAAGGTTACACAGATAGACTTTCAATATAAGATATTATACCATTTTTGAAAGAAATTGGGTGAAAAATTGAAAATTATTTTAAGAAATTTAGTAAATTACCCCGTGCTTCCGCACGGGGAATTCAGGTTATATTTTTGTTAAACTCACACAGAGGTTTGTTTTATAAAAATTACTCTTCCGTGAGAAAATCCCACCGCTACAAAAATAAGGACGCAGGCTGAAGCCCACCGGATACCAAAAACTTAACCCAACTTGCAACTTTTCCATCTAAAAACTGCCTAATTTTGACACTTCTGTATTGGTAAATGCTGGATAATCAAGGACATAATTTTGCGGATGACCCTTGTAGTCCCTAAATAATTAAACATCTCTTGACATAGATTTTTTTTGGTGGTATAATAAAAGTATGTTTATTAAACCTATAACCATACGGAACAGACACAGTGGCAAGATTTACCATTATTATCGGTTGTGCCAGAGTTATCGGATAGGTGATGCACCTCGGCATCGTACGATATTAAACCTGGGTAAACTGGAAGGACTACCAGACAGAAGAGAGCACAAAATACTTGCTGACTGTATTGAACGTATTGTTTATAAAAAGGGTACCTTGTTTGAATTAACCGATAGTCCTGAGATAAAGAGACTATCTGAGCACTATGCAAGGATTATTATCAACAAAGGACTGATAGAGGTATCCAGTGGGTCAGGCAGTGAGGGTGAGTCTTCTGGTGGGGTATTTTTATCATCATCACCATCTGATTACCAGAAGATAGACCTTGAAAGTATTCAGCACCAGTTTGTAAGAGAAGTAGGGGCGGAGTGGTTATGCAAACAGACTATTGAACGGTTAGGATTAGCAGGGTATCTGATACAAGAGGGCTGGAGCAAGAGGTGGATAAAGATAGCGCTGGTTTATCTGACTGGGCGAGCGGTTTTTCCTGCTTCTGATAAAAAGAGTGCGGAATGGATACAGCAGAATAGTGCGGTGGGAGAATTGTATGGGATAGAGATAGGCAAGATTAACCGACACCATTTGTATAAGGTAAGTAAAATGCTTTACAGAGATAAGGAGAAGATAGAGAAGTACTTATCCAAACGTAGTGAAGAATTGTTTAATGTGGAAGATAAGATATTATTATATGACCTTACCAACACGTATTTTGAAGGGGAGAAGAAGTATAGCAAGAAGGCGAAGTTTGCCAGGAGTAAAGAGAAGCGGAATGATGCACGGTTGATGGCATTAGGTTTGGTAACGGATAAAGCAGGTTTTATCAAATATAGCAGGATATTTGAAGGCAATATCAAAGACAACAAAACCCTCAAGCAAACGATAGAGGCACTGGAGACATATAATGGGAATAAGGCAGATGGTCGGAAGGTAGTGGTTATGGATGCGGGTATATCTACAGAAGAGAATCTGGAGATGTTGCGTGGTAGGGGGTATGATTATGTATGTGTAGCGTTATCAAGGATGTGGGATGTGGAAGCAATAGAGAAGAAACTAAAACAGATGAGAGATAAACGAGGTAATAAGATATGGGTGAGGTGGTTAGATGTTCCGCAGACAGGAGAGCGGATTTTATATGTAAAAAGTGAGAAGAAACAACTAAAAGAATCTGGAATGCAGGCACAATTTTCTAAACGATACGAAGAAGGACTTGCTGCTATTAGGAAAGGAACCAGAAGAAAAGGAGGAGTAAAAAAAGTAGAGAAGGTATATGAACGACTTGGTCGGTTAAAAGACAAATATCCATCAGTGCATCGTTACTATAAAATCAACATAGACAGCCACAATGGCATTGTAACTAAAATGGACTGGGAAAGGATCAGCGATGGAAATAACAGGCAGGGTGTGTATTTTGTACGTACGACACTGCAAGGCAAAGATGAAAAAACAATATGGGATATTTATAATACCATCCGTGAAATAGAATCCACTTTTAGGTGTTTGAAAACCGACCTGAATATGCGACCTGTATTTCATCAACGGGATATTTATTCTGAATCACACCTGTACGGAAGTATTTTGGCATACATAATTGTAAGTACTATCCGTCATCAGCTTAAAAACAAAGGTATACATTCTGACTGGAGCAATATTGTCCGGATGATGAATTCACAAAAGGTTATCACTACAACTATGCAAACAAGTACAGGTAAAACTATCTACATAAGAAAATGTAGCCAACCCGAAGTGCCAGTTAGAGAAATTTATCAGGCACTCAGCTACAAAGATAGACCCTTCTGGCATAAAAAATCCGTGTTACCTAAAAACGAGAAATTGAAATCCAAACCTCCTCGATATTTTTCATAAAAGTTGCAAGTTGGGTTAATATTAAGCAAGTTCAAGAAATAATAATTCAGCAAGAAGGACTATATTAAGCAGTATCAAAAAATAAAAAATTAGTAATACCCATAAGGTTGTGTCAAGAAACAGATGAAAGAGAAAAAGGCGGTTTTTCTAAAAGAAAAACGCAGATAAAGGCTTGAACCTGTCCCCTTTCTTTGGACAGAAAGTATTTAGGTGTAAAAAGTATTTAGATCCGCCAACCTTTTTTTTGAGCCAGCAGTAATATTAAACCACCTCTTTTTTCACCTGTCAAATTTTCCCTTCGAAATAAATCTGCACTGGAGTCTTTTTATTCAAAGATCTGTGAAATCGTTCCGGGGTGTAAAACCGGAAATACGTATTTAATCGTTCTTTCGCCTCTATGATAGACTCGTAGTCATGCAGGTAAACTTCTTCGTATTTAACCGTACGCCAGAGCCGTTCATAGTTCCGGCAGCCGTTCCAGTACCGCTTTCTTCCATTGCCCGATTTGATTGGGATGGATTCCGTATTTGCTGCTTATCTCTGCTATGGTCTTTTCACCCTTTATTGCTGCTAATGCCACTCTTGCCCTAAATGCCGCGTCATGCCTCCTTCTCATTTCCCCCTCTGCTGGATCTCTTCTTATGTTATAATACATCTATACCCTCTGTCCAGTTTTCGGGGTAGAGCTCAGTATTACCTA
>JAKPKS010000301.1 GCA_029553585.1 Candidatus Atribacteria bacterium
TATTGCACACCTTTTTGCTTTTCTAATCGGCCTATAAATCCCACAATCTTCTCATTTCCAGTAAGGCCTGGCAGGTCTGCCTCTGATAATAATTCCTTTTTTTGCACTGAATTATTCTCTTCTTCTATTTCAATCCCGTTATTAATTACTTTAATCTGATCACAATCTATTCCATATTTCTTTACAAGTAAATCTTTGCCTCTTTCAGTATTACTGACAATGAGATCAGCTAACTTAATAGTGCTTTTATCTAAAAGATTTCTAAAGAAAGAACGGTTAATCTCAACATTTCTCTGGCCGGAAATAATGACAGGTACTCTCATCAATTTACCAAAAACACGCACCAGAATATTATCGAAGAATAGAAAACTCTCAATGATGTCAGGCTTAAACTCCTTGATTAGGGAAAACAGTTGCCAGAGTTTATAAAATTTCCATTTTTTATCCACCTTAAGGCAGGAAGTTTTTATTCCCTTTCCTTTTAATTTTCCCAATAAACCTTCCTGCACATCGTCTTTAATAGTAACCACCATGGTATCAAAATGCTCTTTATCTATCCTTTTAGCTAATTCCATAAGAATCTTTTCGGTACCGCACAATTTTGAAGTAGTAGTTAGATACATCACTTTAATCTTGTCTTTCATCTGTCTTACCGTTTTTCAAACATCCTGACATCTGTTGTTTGAATTATCTCTTTTTATTAATTCTTTAAATAGTTTTTCATATTTCTCAATTGTTTTTTCCACTGAAAAGTATTTTGCCCGGTTAATTAAGGCTTCTTTTTCCATAGGGTTTTTTAAAGAATCAGAGATTGCCTCAGCTAATTTAGCAATATCACCTACTGGCACCAATTTACCATACTTTCCACCTTCTAATATCTCAGAGGGACCGCCCGGGCAATCTGTACTGACCACCGTAGTCCCGCATGCCATAGCCTCTATCAATGCATTGGGGAGTCCTTCACATTTAGATGACAATACAAAGACACTTGCTTTAGCCAGATAGGCATAGGGATTTTCAACAAATCCCGGCATCGACACATACTCTTCTAATCCCAATTCTTGA
>JAKPKS010000137.1 GCA_029553585.1 Candidatus Atribacteria bacterium
GTGGCTTAGCATTTATTACCCAGATTACAACAGAGAATACCACAAGTGTTTGGGTGAAATGTATGTAAATGATGAAAGATTTCGTGCAAACTACGATAAGCTGGCAGCCGGATGCACCGAATTTCTACGTGATGCAATAAATATCTATTGCAAATAAGATATGTAAGGAGCCCTCTCGGAGTTTCAATGCCGATACGCAACAAGTTAGCCTCTAAAACTTTACCTATATTTGGTAGGTCAGATAGTTGCCCCATAGAATTACTACTTATCCGGTTTGCTCCTCTCTCTATGTCCGCAGATTAATAAAGCTGCGGTAGTCTTATAATTTTTGTTAAAACATACTGATATCATTCAATGCTTTTTGAATATCTTTTAAGATAAGTGACTGCATATTATCTTGGTAGCTTGAGAGATTTGCCTGATTTAGTGTTGTTTCAATTACTTTCCGTAAACCTGGTTTATATTTTGCAATAGTGGGCAAGGCTTTAATAAATTGTCTTACAGTTATTGGTTTCTCATCAGTAATACACTTCAGGTACCTGTCAATTATTTTATCAATTTTATTCCCAATATCCCACCTGGCATTAGCTGCAATAAGCAAAATCCCCCTGGTTCTGATGTAGGAATTGTCACTATCGAGCATTGCTACAAAGGTATCAAAGAAGGGATAGACCAGTGTAGATGAGCTGCTTTTGGCTTCCAGCTCCTTCAGGCAATTATATGCCTCTTTATCATCATGGTTCATCAAACCATCGACTAATTCTTGAATATTGGGCATTACACCTGTCTCCACAAAATCAAAATGAGATTTTAATACATTTTTAAAAAGCTGCTACCATTAAGAATACCTAAGCCGAGCTTATTTAATTAATTTCATAATTCTGGCCTGTTATTAGCTTAGGTTCCCTCTTTTAAAAGATTTAAGTATTCTGTATATGAAAAGACTCTGTCCCTTTTCTGTCCTGCTGATTGGACTAAAATGCCTGCTTTTTCTAATCTTTTTATGGCATCAGATGTTGTGTTGAAAGCAAGATCCAGAGCTTCTGCCGTTTTAGAAATTTCAATAATAGGGTTAGCTTCAATATAATCAAGTAATCGAAGGGTATTTTTTGATGCCCTGCCCATGCTGCCAATTATTTCCACATTTTTATTGTGCAGCGCCACTAATCGGTCAATAGTTATAATTGCATCTTCAGCGGATTCCATTATGGCTTGCAAAAAGAATTTTACCCATTGCTCATAATTTCCTTTATTTCGAACTTCTGAAAGACGATCATAGTATTCAATACGATTCTTTTTTAGAAAATAGGAAATATACAGTACCGGGGTTTTTAGCAATCCTTTTTCTATTAAAAATAATACGATAAGCAGACGCCCTATTCGGCCATTCCCATCAAGAAAAGGATGGATTGCTTCAAATTGATAATGAATCAGACCTGAACGTATCAAAATATCCAGATCATCATCAGAATTTATATACTTTTCAAGATCTGACATTGTTCGAGCCATATCTTCAACATTAGGTGGAATATAAGTGGCATTTTTTAAAGTACTGCCAAATCCACCAATCCAATTTTGAGAATTCCTAAACTCTCCGGGCCTTTTTTCTTTACCTCTAACTCCTGCCATTAGTACAGCGTGAATTTCTTTGATTAATCGATTACTAATAGGTAATTCCTGAAGTCTTTTTAGGGCGAATTCCATTGCTTTGATATAATTAATTACATCAGCTACATCCCGATTGGTGTTTTCATCAAGTATCGGGTCAAGAATATCTTCCAGTGTTGCCTGTGTACCTTCAATCTGAGATGACATCAGGGCTTCCTTACGGACATACATGGATACAAACAGGTTAATGTTTGGGATTCGAGAAGAAACAGCATCCAATAATGCAAGCTGCCTATTCGCAGCAACAAGTAACTTTAGGCTTTCCGAATCCAGCTCTAAAGGAGGGTTGGGCGGTAAAGATGCTGGCAAAAAAGACTTATAGATTATATCGCCTGAAAGATTTGTTCTTTCTATCCCTGCTCTATTATCCATAAGACAATCTTCCTAATCTGAAATTATAAGCTAATTATATTTCTGTTATTTCAATTAGTCAAGGATAACTGAAATAATACTTAGATAATGCACTCCGTATTTCAAATAGCTCTAAACACCTGAGAGGCTTTTTAATCTAGGTCAGATTTATTATTCGATGGCTGTGCTAAACTGCCAACAAACATTGAATATCATCGGTAGATTAGTACTGTTTTTATATACTCAAAACTTGTCTTCTGCTTTCGCTGAATGGTTTTTTATTATAAAACAATCAGGTTATCCACAAACCATGGGGTCAAGTCTTGAAATATCATTTTTCTTCTTCAGTTTACATTTTACTGATTATTTTACTTATGGTTGTATAATGTAAGTGAAGGTGACTGGCAATTTCTTTTAGGGTATAGCCATATTTTTGATTAGCCTGGTATATTTTCTTATCCCTTACTTGGTTGGATGCAAATATCTCAACCAGGGTTGGTCTTGATGTAAATTTCAACCGAAAAGTGCACCAGATTTCACTCCAAAAGTGCACCACTATCTGCAAAAAAAATAACTCAATTTAGCTCATCTTTTTCCTCCTCCTGTCTAGCCAGCCATTCTCTGGTCTCCTTCAGACGGTAGGAACTGCCATTCATGTTAAGCAGGTAGGACTTATGGGTCAGCCGGTCAATCATGGCTGCCGTCATCACCGCATCAGAAAAGATCTCCTCCCACCGGTCAAAGGAGAGATTGGTGGTGATTGCAGTTAGGATTGCAGTTAGTGCAGTTAGGGGTCAGGTCTCAACATTTGACATATCAACAGTTATGTCAAATGTTGAGACCTGACCCCATAAGGAGGCGAATAATTGTAAATAGTAGGGTTTAGATAAGGAAAAAAGTTAAAATAGTTCCCTGATACGCCTTAAAACCAGTTTAAGGTCGTTATTTCAGGAAAAATATTATTTTCCAGTTTTATTATGTTCCTTGCAACTTATTCTATTACTCTAATTTTTTATCTGGTAGTTTTGGCTTTATGGTATTCTGGTTGTTTATGCTGTTTTTTCCCCTGTTTGTTTTCTTTCCCTTATTTCCAGTGGCAGCTCTGCTTTCGGAGCTTTCTTCATTCTCTCTTCAAAGATAGGTTTGGATTTTTTATGCCAGTCAGATGAGAGCCGGTCCAAGAATTTAGCTATTGGGTCGGTTATGACGGTTTCTGCCCCATCGTGGGTGGGATAGGCTCCTGATTCGGCGACTATATCTCTCAGTTTTTGAGGGTTATCGATTATGGGACAGGGTGCCATCAGGTTTTCATTAAAGGGCTGACGTTTTTGAAATGATTTGAATAGT
>JAKPKS010000142.1 GCA_029553585.1 Candidatus Atribacteria bacterium
TTCTTATAAGCAGAAACAAGCGATGTTTCAATAGCCTCCATTATGACTTCTTTGGGAATACCCTTTTCTTTTTCAATTTCATCCAATATAGTAATTAAATTTAAGTTTATCATATATATAACCTGTCCTCCTCCCCCAAGACAACGGGAAGAATGGGGATTTACAAAACAAAAGAGTGGTTTGCGAACCACTCTTTTGCTGTTTTAAATGTTTAAAATTTATTATTCTATATTATAACACAGAATAAAATAATTTCAAATATTTTGTTTTGGTCACTTCTGAAAGGCAATTTGTTTCAAATATTGAAGTTAAATTTATAAATATTAAAAAATGTTAGTCTTCTATCATTCATTACCTGATTAAAAGGAGTTTTGAAAATATTTCCTACAGGTATTGGCAACGGATTACGTATCTATACTGGCTCTCCGATTGCATAGCCTTCCTTACCATCAACTATTTTTACTTTAATCATTTGACCCTTAGGAGTAGATGTATTGTTGATGTATACTTTTATGTAATTATCGGTCAATCCGCATACAAAATTAGTATTTTCTTTTTGTCCCTGGTATTCAATCAAAACATGCCCTTCTCTTCCCCTGTTCTTAAAAATAAATTTTTTGTGTAACTCCTTAGATAGTTTAATTATCTCTCTGCTTCTATTTTTAGAGATAATTTCTTCATTTTCAGCTGGTAAAAATGATGCTAAATTAAACTTTCTTTCTGAATAAGGAAAGGCATGTATTCTGGCAAAGCCGATCTTGCCAGCCAGGTCTAAAGTGTTTTCAAAAGCATTCACATCTTCACCAGGGAAACCCGTAATTACATCGGTAGTTATAGCAATATCAGGAACCTGTTCTTTAATGTCCATAACGGTTTTATAGTATTGTTCAGTAGTATATTTCCTGTTCATTAATTTTAGCACTCTATTATCACCACTCTGTAAAGGAATGTGTAGATGGTGGCAGAGCTTAGGTAAATAAACGAAGGCATTGATCAATTCTTTATTAACATAGGGTAATTCTATTGAGCTTAAACGTATTCTTTTAATAGCAGTAATATTCTCTATTTTTCTTATTAAATCAAATAAACTTACCTGGCTATCGTCTAAATCATTGCCATAGCTGCCCAGGTTAATTCCTAACAAAACAACTTCCTGGTATCCTTTATCTGCTAAAGTATTGATTTCAGATAATATTTGCTTAACAGGCCTGCTCCTGGCCCTCCCGCGTAGATAGGGAATAATACAATAACTGCAAAATTGATTGCAGCCATCCTGTATCTTAACTATGCCTCGAATGCGATTGCTAGTACTATAACAAGTACTTTCTTTGTATTGTCTAATCTGTTCAATAGGGCTGGTAAAAATAGCAGGAAATTTTTCAGTTGAAGGAATCTGATTGATGATCAGATATATATTTTCTTTAAAACTATTTCCGGCAATGAAGGAAATATCTTTAAACTCTCTGATATCGTCCAGATTGGACTCTACCGCACAACCGGTAACGATGATAGTGGCCGCCGGGTTTATGCGGGCAGCCTTTCTGATCATCTGTTTTGATTTTCTTTCCGCCTCTGCTGTAACAGCGCAGGTATTTATAATATAAAAATCAGCATATTCTCCAAATTCAACGATCTGATAACCATTACTGCTGAATGATTGCCTTAAAGTGCCTGTTTCGTACTGATTTACTTTACAACCAATTGTTTTTAAGGCAACCTTTTTAACCACTGAATTCATCAAGATTTACCTTTTAGAAAAGGAGTCTTTTACTTTTTCAAAGAAATTCTTTTCACCGATTTTTTCTATATCTTCACCCATCTCCTGAGCTAATTCATAAATTAATTTTTTTGCCTGTGTGTTTAATTTTTTGGGAATCTCTACCGTTACCTTAACATGTTCATCCCCTCTATTTTTTGAACCTAAAATATAAGTACCCTTTCCACGCAATCTAAAAACTGTATCACTCTGTGTTCCGGCAGGAATTTTCATTTTAACCTTTCCCTCTAAAGTAGGAACAGTCGTTTCCCCACCCAGAACAGCCTTGGGTAAACTGATTTTATGATCATAGTAGAGGTCAGAGCCACTTCTTTTGAAAAGAGGGTGTTTTTTCACATAGATAACGATAAATAGATCTCCAGCCGGACCGCCATTTTCACCAGGTTCTCCCAAACCAGCTAATCTGAGACGGTGACCACTATCAACTCCGGCCAATATCTTTACATTTATAGATTTCCTTTTCTTCACTTTACCAGTGCCCTGGCAAGTTTTGCAGGGGTCTTCAATAATCTGTCCTTCCCCTCTGCACCTGGGACAGGTTTGTATGCTAATAGACTGACCTAAAAAGGTATTTTGAGTAACCCTTATCTCTCCAGTACCTTTACAATCGGGACAGGTTCTCTTACTGGTCCCTGGTGCTGCCCCACTACCCTTGCAGGTAGTGCAAGTTTCCCAGACTGGGACCTCGATCTTCTTTTCAGCACCAAAAGCAGCCTCTTCTAAAGTTATTTCCATATTGTATCTCAAATCAGCGCCTTTTCTGGCTCTATCCCGGCGAGAAGTTCTGTGTGTAGCACCTCCGAAAAAACTTTCGAATATATCACTGAAACTTCCAAAGTCGCTAGTTCCTTCTCCGTAGAAGTCCCTGAAATCAAAACCTGCTCCAAAATCGGCAGTATCAGCTGTGCCATACTGGTCATAACGGGCTTTTTTGTCCGGATCGCTTAAGATGGAGTAAGCTTCGCCAATCTCTTTAAATTTCTTTTCCGCCTCTTCTTTGTTATCCGGATTCGCATCAGGATGATATTTTAAAGCCAATTTACGAAAAGCTTTCTTTATCTCATCCTGGTTTGCATCTTTCTTAACCCCTAAAATCTGATAATAATCCTTATTAGCCAAAGTTAAAAACCCCTTTAATGAAAAATAAACCTATCTAAATATATCTTGCTGAATTCCTTCTAAAAAACTTTTTTATTTAGCCGGAATTCAGCAAGATCTACAAAATATTGATATTGAAGACTACCTAATAATTATTTATAACAGTTATTTATTATTATCTCCATCTTCTTCTTTATACTCGGCATCAAATACCTTTTCATCTTTTTGAGAATTGGTAGTGTCCTGTGCTGTTTCTTCAGAAGAAGTATCATCAGCATAAGTATGTTGTTCCTGTTGAGCAGAAGATTGTTTATACATTTCTTCGGCCATTTTATGAGAAGAATTGGTCAATTTTTCTATACCAGCCTTCATTTCATCTATATTTTCATCCTGCATGGCTTTTCTTAATTGGCTGATACTATCATTTAGCTCATTTTTCAGGCTATCACTAATTTTATCTCCAGAGTCTTTTACAGTCTTCTCAGTTGCGTAAATCAGGTTATCGGCTTGATTGTGTAATTCAACCTTCTCTTTCTGCTTTGTATCTTGTTCGGCAAATTGTTCAGCTTCTTTGACCTTTTTCTGAATCTCTTCTTCGCTTAACCCGCTGGAATGGGTAATGGTAATCCTCTGCTCTTTCCCTGTTCCTTTATCTTTGGCGGTTACCTTAAGAATACCGTTAGCATCAATATCAAAAGAAACTTCAATCTGTGGAATTCCTCTTGGTGCAGCGGGTATTCCTACCAGCTGAAAACGCCCTAAACTGGTATTATCTTTGGCCAGAGTTCTTTCGCCCTGCAGCACATTTATATCTACCGCAGTCTGATTATCAGCCGCAGTAGAAAATATTTGTTGTCTGGATGCCGGGATAGTGGTATTTCTTTCAATTAACTTGGTGAACACACCACCCAAGGTTTCAATTCCCAGGGATAATGGTGTCACATCCAGCAGCTGAATATCTTTTACTTCTCCTTTAAGTTTTCCTGCCTGGATAGCCGCTCCCATTGCTACTACCTCATCCGGGTTAACCCCCTTATGGGGCTCTTTAGCAAAGATTTTTTTAACTATTTCATGTACTTTGGGCATTCTGGTCTGACCGCCCACTAAAATTACTTCATCAATATCACTTGCGGTTAACTTGGCATCTTCCAGTGCTTTCTGGCACGGTCCTACAGTTCTCTCTAGAAGATCCTCAGTCAGCTGTTCCAATTTAGATCTGGTTAAGGTGTAATTTAGATGTTTTGGTCCATTGGCATCAGCAGTAATGAAAGGCAAATTAATCTCAGTTTCCAAAGAGGAAGAGAGTTCACATTTAGCTTTTTCAGCTGATTCTTTAAGTCTCTGCAAAGCCATCTGGTCTTTGCTCAGATCGATACCCTGGTCTTTTTTAAAATTTTCAATTATCCAGTTGATAACACGCTGGTCAAAGTCATCTCCACCAAGGAAAGTGTCGCCATTGGTAGATTTAACCTCAAAAACGCCCTCTCCAATATCTAAAATAGAGATATCGAAGGTACCGCCCCCTAAGTCATAAACTGCAATCTTTTCGTTCTTTTCTTTATCTAAACCATAAGCCAGGGCAGCAGCTGTTGGTTCGTTTATAATCCTTAACACATTTAAACCGGCAATTCTGCCGGCAGCTTTTGTTGCTTCCCTCTGGTTATCATTAAAATAAGCTGGTACAGTAAGTACTGCATCCTTAATCTCCTCTCCTACGTGGTCTTCAGCTGCCTGTTTCAGCTTTTGTAAAACCATGGCAGATATTTCCTGCGGGCTATACAGTTTATCCTGAATCTTTATTTTGACGTCAGTATGTTCCCCTTCAGCAATATCATAAGAAAGTATTTTTTTGATATTCTGTACTTCCGGGTCTGTAAACCGTCTTCCGATAAAACGTTTAACTGAGTAAACTGTATTCTTAGGATTGGTAACTGCCTGTCTTTTTGCCAACAAGCCTACCAGCCGTTCTCCTTTTTTGGTAAAGGCAACCATGGAAGGAGTAGTCCTGCTGCCTTCCTTATTTTCAATTACTATGGGTTTACCCCCCTCTATAATGGCAACCACTGAATTAGTGGTACCTACATCAATGCCAATTGCTTTGGACATAATATATTCCTCCACTTATTTTATTTTTTTATTATTTTAAATATTATTTACCTTGTTCTTTATTTTCTGTTTTATCCTCAGCATCTTGCTGTTTTTTACCGCAACCTTTGGAAACTTTGACTACTGAGGGTCTAATAACCTTCGATTTCAAATAATAGCCTTTAACAAGTTCCTCGGTAACAGTATCTTCCGGATATTTATCAGACTCAATATGCATAATAGCATCATGGCAATAAGGATCGAATTTTTCCCCAATAGACTTAACCGGTCTCAAGCCTTCTCTTTCTAAAGTATTGCGGAAATCCTTTAATATTCCCTTAAGCCCTTCTTTAATATCTTCCAGATGCTTTTCGCTATCCTGGTTGCTGGCATAGGTAGATGCTCTTTCCAGATTATCAACTACTGAAAGCAACTGGCAGATCAAATCCTGGTTGGCATATTCCACAATCTCCTGTTTTTTCTTTTCTTCCCTTTTCTTATAGTTTTCGAAATCAGCCTGCATCCTGATCAGTTGATCTTTGTACAGTTTTTCGCTTTCTTTTATTTTATTCAGCTCTGCCTCTGTTTTTTTTAAATTGTCTGCCATCTCCTTTAGCTGTTCATCTCTGGAAGTTATTTCTTGAAGCAGCTCGGGTTTCTGGATTTTTTTTAAATCAATTGATCTGGAATTGTCTGGTGATTTATTCTCATTTATTTTCTTTTCATTATTTTCCATTATATACCTCTTCTGTCAGATCTTTCTATTTTTATTAAAAAAATCGTTAACCTGGAATTATCATTCTGATAACATTTTACTTAACCGTTGCGCCAGAAAATCCAATACTGAAACAGATTTAGAATAATTCATTCTGGTCGGCCCCAGTACGCTAATAGCTCCTCTAAGCCGTCCCTTGACCAGATAAGGTCTGGTAACTAAACTGCAATTCTCCATAACTTCCTGTTCCAGTTCACTGCCGATAATAATATCAAATTGTTTTTTAAATATGGACTTTCTAATAATACTGATCAGGTTTCTTTCTTCCTCAATAAAATCGAGAAGATAATTTAGTTTCTCAATCTCTTTAAATTCTGGTTGTTGCAGCATGTAACTGCGGTTACCCAGAAAAACGGTCTCCTCTTCTTCAGTAAAATCAAAACAGTTTTCAAACAACTGCCAGATTGATTCCAGGGTCTGATACTTAAAATAATAGTTGTAAATCTTGTTTAGCATCTCTTCATTGACTATTTCCAGGCTTTTACCATAGAATTCCTTCTTTATGATGCGGGCAATGTCATCTAAATTTTCTTCTGAAATAGCACAGTTAGCTCTCATCATCTTTTGAAAGGATAACCCGCTGTTAGTAACTAAGGTTACCAGGATACGCTGGTTGTTCAAGGCAATAAAATGAATATCTTTTAAAGTATCTTTTATGACATTAGGCGCTAACACCACACCAAGATTATTGGTCAACCTGGAAATTAGTTTAGACGTTAGTTTCATTATTTCATTATAATCTCTGGCTATCCTATATTCCTCTATAATTTCCTGTTTTTCTTCTTCGGTAAGCTCAATTGCCTCTTTTTCCATTAATTGGTTTACATAAAAACGATAACCCTTATCGGTTGGAATACGACCAGCTGAGGTATGGGGTTTTTTTAAATAACCAAGTTTTTCCAGCAACAAGAGGTCATTACGAACCGTAGCTGAGCTAACCGGTAAATTGGATAAAGAAAGTATCATCTCAGAACTGACCGGTTCAGCCGTGCTTATATAGAGATGCACTACTGCATCTAAAATGGTACTCATTCTCTCATTTATCATTGTTTTCACCTCAAATTAGCACTCTAATGATGAGAGTGCTAATTCCTTTAATAAGATACCATTGTATGGGCTATTTGTCAATACTCTTGTTTGTTTTTTACCGAAATTATAACCTTCAAATGGCAGGTAAAACTTCAATCTATAAACTCTGTAAACACATTGTTAGCAAGGGATATACCCTTCTTAGTAAGCAAATAACGGGTCTTGTTCTCTGCCAGGAGACCCTGTTCTTTCAAAGTATATAGTTCTTTACCAAAAACATGCTCAACAGATGTCTTAAACTGATTAAAAAAATCATTTTTATCTAAACCTTCCATCATTCTCAATTTTAGTATTATCTTTTCTGACATTCTTTCTCGCATTGAAAGTATTTCCTGGTACTCAACAGGTAAAATCCCATAATTCAGAAGCTCAATATATTGTTCCAAATCCTGGTAATTATGGTAGCGTTTATTATCAAGATAAGAAGTTGCCCCTGCCCCTAGTCCCAGATAAGATTTGTCATTCCAGTAAATCTGATTGTGAATACTTCTTTTCCCGGGTAATGCAAAATTAGATATTTCATAATGTTCATAATTATGCTCTTTTAATAATTCTATAGCCATTACAAATAAATCATTACTTAAATCATCTGAAGGAAGTTTAATCTTCCCGGCAGCTATCAAAAGCTCTAAAGGGGTTCCTGATTCAATAGAAAGGCCATAAAGAGATATATGCTCAGGTTTTAACTTAATTATCCCGGTCAGGGTTTTTTCAAATCCTGCCATGCTCTGGCCAGGTAAACCAAACATAAGGTCAATATTAATATTGGAGAAGCCTGCCTCTCGAGCGGCATTATATGAAGCTAAAAAATCTTCTTTAGTGTGTACCCTGCCAATTTTCTTTAATACCCTATTATCAAGAGACTGTGCTCCTATACTGAGCCGGTTTATTCCTGATTGTAATAATATTTTACTTTTCTCAATCTCTATAGTGCCCGGATTAGCCTCTATGGTAATTTCCATTTTCTTATTCCCGGTGATCTGAAAATTGCTAAAACAGGATGATATTATTTCGTTTATCTGAATTCCATCCAATATAGTTGGAGTACCACCTCCCAAGTAGATGGTACTCAGACTGATGTCTTTTTTTTTCTGTCTGTAGATCTCCATCTCTTTAATTAAGGCTGTGATATATCTTCTTTTTAACCCTTCATTACCGGTAACAATGGAAAAAAAATCACAATAAGAGCATTTGGAGAGGCAGAATGGTATATGAAGATATAAGCCGATATCTTGTTGATTATCCATAGTTGGATTCCAAAATTTAACTAATCGATTTTTAAAATACTCATAAAGGCTTCCTGGGGAATCTCTACCTTACCAATTCTTTTCATTCTTTTTTTACCGGCTTTTTGTTTTTCCAGTAATTTTCGTTTTCTGGTGATATCTCCGCCATAACATTTAGCCAAAACATTTTTTTTCATTGCCCTTACCGTGGAGCGGGCAATTATTTTGTGGTTTATTCTGGCCTGAATTGGCACCTCAAATAGTTGTCGGGGAATAACCGTTTTCAGATTATCAACTAGTTTTCTGGCTCGGTCATAAGCCTTGTCTTTATGAGCAATAAAAGATAGATTATCAACCACATCTTCATTTACCAGCAAATCAACCTTGATTAGCGCTGATTCCTGATAACCTAACAATCGATAATCTATACTGGCATACCCTTTACTAACTGATTTAATGCGGTCATAAAAATCAAGCATTATTTCGTTTAAAGGCAAGTGATATAAGAGACGGGCACGGTCCTTATCGAGATACTCTAAATTCTTAAATTCTCCCCTTCTATCTTGTAATAATTCCATCATCCCCCCTAAAAATTGGCTGGGGGAAATCAGGGTTAATTCAATAAAAGGTTCTTCAATAAATTCTATTAAATTAGGCTCAGGTAGTGAAGAAGGGTTGTTTATTTCCATAACTTGTTTATTCTTCAGATGAACCCGGTATAGTACACTGGGTGTGGTGGCAATCAATTGAATCTTATATTCTCGCTCCAGTCTTTCCTGAATAATCTCCATATGTAATAAACCTAAAAAACCACAACGAAACCCAAATCCTAAAGCCGGCGAATTTTCAGGTAGATAACTGATGGCAGAATCGTTTAAACTCAATTTTTCCAGGGCGTATTTAAGGTTGGGATAATCATCGTTTTCTACCGGGTAAAAACTACAAAAAACAACTGGTGTGACTTTTTTATACCCAGGTAATTGCTGAACAGCCGGATGCTCCGCATTAGTGATGGTATCTCCTACTTTGGTTAAGGTTATGTCTTTAAAACCAGCCGTCAGGTAGCCTACCTCCCCTGCAAAAAGCTGCTCTACCTTTTTTCTTTTGGGTGTAAAAATTCCCACCTCGCTCACTTCATAGTTATTCTTATTGGACATAGTTTGAATTTTCATTCCTGGTTTAACAATTCCATTTACAATTCTCAAGTAAACAACAGACCCCTGATAGGAATTATATATTGAATCAAAGATAAGCGCCTGTAAAGGTTTTTCAATTTTTCCCTCTGGAAAGGGAATATACCTGACAATAGCTTCCAGTATCTCTCTTATCCCGGTACCATCTTTGGCGCTGGCCAGAAAGATAGGGCTATTTTCTAATCCTTTAATCTTTTTTATTTCTTTACTTACTTTTTCCGGATCAGCTGTTGGTAAGTCAATTTTGTTAATTACCGGTATAATGGTTAACCTGTTTTCCAGAGCCATCTGAACATTGGAAATGGTTTGAGCCTGAACCCCCTGTGCCGCATCTACTACCATTAAAGCACCTTCACAGGCTGCTAGACTGCGGGATACTTCATAAGAAAAATCAACATGTCCCGGTGTATCAATTAAATTAAATATATACTGTCTTCCATTAGCGGCTTTATACAATAATCGAACAGCCTTGGATTTTATGGTGATCCCTTTTTCTCTCTCTAAATCCATGTTATCCAGGACCTGTTCTCTCTTTTCCCTCTGGCTGATAGCCTCAGTTAATTCCAAAATTCTATCAGCAATAGTAGATTTCCCGTGGTCTATATGGGCTATAATGGAAAAATTTCTAATATCTTCAATTCTAGTCAGCTGAGACATTTTTATCCAATTCCCTCATCTTTCTGTTGATAATTAATTTAATCATCTCTCTGGCATTTCTGAACTCTTTAATACCCAACATTATACCACCAAAATAGTATACTGAAATGCCCAAAAGACCGGAAATCAAAACTTGTGCCATTTGAAATATTTTTGAACTCAAATCAAGTTTTAGCCCAATATAGCGGGCAGTTCCCCAGCAGGTCAAAGCCATAAAAATACTGGCTAACAATGATTTCCAGGAAAATACCATTAATCCATTGCTAAAGATCCCTTTTACTTTTTTATCTAAATAAACACCCAGAATTATAAGATGCAATATCGCTGAAACTGAGGTAGCCAGTGCTATACCGGCATGAGCTAAAAAACGTACTAAAATCAGGTCTAAAATAATATTGATAGCTACCGCCAGCATTCCTACTCTCAGCGGAGTCCTGGTATCTTTCAGGGCATAGAAGGTGCTTATCACCAGTCTTAGAATAGCGGTAGCAAAAAGGCCTACAGTATAGCATACCAAAGCCGCCTGAGTAATGGAGGTATCCTGGGCACTGAATAACCCATGCTCATAAAATAACCGTACCACGGGATAACTAAGAACAATAAGCCCTACCATAGAGGGCCAGGTAAAAAAAGATAGAAGCTTAAACCCAAAAGAAAAACTATCTCTCATCTCGGCAAGCTGCCCTTTGGCTACATATTTGGAGAGGGTTGGCAATATGGCAACAGTAAGAGCAATTCCAAAAACACCCAATGGAAATTGCATAAGGCGATTGGCATAATACAAAGCTGAAATACTGCCAGTTGCCAGAAAGGAGGCGATGATACGGTCAACCACAAAATTAATTTTATCGATAGCCAGGCCAATAATTGCCGGGATTAGTAACTGGAAGAACAGCCCCACTTCCTGGTTATATATATTTAAAGATATATGGTAATGAAAGTTTTTCTTAAGTAAGGAAGGGATATGAATTAATACCTGGAACAGGCCGCCTGCCATTACCCCTATGGCCAGACTATAAATACCAAATCTGGTAGTATAAAATAGTGCAAAGAGAATAATCCCGATATTTAACATAGCCGGAGCAAGCGCTGGTATAAAAAATACTCCATAAGAATTTAAAATTCCCATAAAGAGAGCCGCCAGTGAGGTAAAACCAATATAAGGGAACATAATCTTTGTTAAACGTACGGTTAGCTGATATTTTTCCGGATAATTTTTAAATCCCAAAGCTATCATATTGACAATCGAGGGTGCTGCCCAGACACCTAAAGATATTATTATGATAAGAGTTATAACTAAGAGATTAATTACTTTACTGGCAAAGGCATCGGCTTTTTCCTTATCCTGATGAGCCAGATATCCTGAAAACACGGGAACGAAGGCAGTATTTAAAGCACCCTCTCCAATAAGACTTCTCAGGAGATTTGGTATCATAAATGCCACAAAAAAGGCATCTGCTTCAAAACCGGCACCAAATTGGTTGGAAATTACCACTTCCCGGCCTAAACCCAGAATACGGCAGATGAGAGTGGCTGCCATGACTATGCCGGTATATCTGGCAACCTTTAAATTACTATCAGTCATTTTCTCTCCATTTTGTCATGTCTTAAAAAATTAATTGGTTTATTTTTCTTGCTTTTAAGCTGAAAAGATGATAAAATTTACCAGAAAACTTTCAGAAAGGAAATCAAGTATGCCAATTATAAAATCATCTATCAAACGAGTAAAAATTTCAGAAAAACAGCGTATCAGAAATTCTGCCTATAAATCTAAAGTGAAAACATTGCTTAAAAAATTCGAAAATTCACTAAGTACAGATAATAATGATGTTATCCAGCAAAATTTTTGTCAATGTGTATCAGCTCTGGATAAAGCTGCTCAAAAAGGTATTTTAGCCAAAAACACTGTTGCCCGTAAAAAATCCTTACTGGCTAAAAAATTAAAACTGCAGACACTCAATGCTAAAGAAAAAACTGCCCCGGATGTTAAACAGAGTTAAAATTGTCTCCATTGGTTAACTGTATTATCAATTGCTCTAGCACCATACCGGGTTGTAACAAACCGGTTTTTAACTTAATTTCGATATCTAACAATATGGCGTAAGATTTTTTCAATTCAGCTAGTTTATACTTTTGTGATTGTTTAATAATATTCTGTACCAGAAAAAGGGGGAGTTTTGTATCTCCCCTGATTACTTTTAAATCTTCAGGAAACAATTTTGCCCTGCTTATCAGTCTAAACTGCCGGTTAATCATAGCCAGAATCTGCAGGGGATAATATTCATCATTGTTCAACAATTTTCTGAGAATATTGATAGCTTTATTGGTTTCCCTCTCACCTATTGCATCAACCAGTTCAAAAATATTTCCACCCTGCACCCCATACATATTCTCTAAAATATGGTCTTTAGTTATTTTAGTTTCTGACTTTCCTAAAAAACAGAATAATTTTTCCAGTTCATTGCTGATCAAACCTGCATCATTATCAGTTATATTCTGCAGGTAATAGATAGCTTCTTCGGTAATTACTTTTTGCTCAGCCCCGCATTTCTTTCTAATCAATTGTCTGATTTGTGCCCTATTTGATTTAGGCAATGCCACAATTGAACCATACTTTTCAATTTTTTCCAAATTTATATTTTCAGGTAACTTTTTAGTATTAGCAAATAACAAGATTAGTCTATTACTCTGCTCCAAAGATAAATTCTCCATCAGGGTATCCAATTTTTGCGCCTGATGGTTTTTTATTTTTTCCAGTTGTTTAATAATAACGCATTGCAACACTTCTACAGCAAACCCAAGGGGTAAATTATATAATGAGTCAGCCAGCAGTCTAAAATCAAGGTCTTCCCCATAAAATGTTTCATAAATTACCTGCTTTTTTTGCCGGGAAAACTGTGTTTTAAATTGCTCCAGAATGGTATATTGCAAAAAACTATCTTCTCCGTAAATCAGGAAGATAGGTTTAATCAAATTATGTCCTATCTCTTGCTGAATGGTAAAATAATCCAAGATTTTCTGTTTTTCGCTCATAGGCAACTCTTTATCTTAAAGTATTAGTTCTGTATCTTTGGCCATTGCTGGTTATTACGACAGTTCCATTGCGGTCTGTTCTAAAGACTTGCTGACAACGGTCTTCTAATCTTTTTATCACTTCCGGGTGGGGATGATTAAAATTGTTCAAACCTACTGATATTACCGCTACCCTGGGTTCTACACTGCTCACAAACAATTCTGTACTGGAGGTAATACTGCCATGGTGGGCAACTTTAAGAATGTCACTTTTAAGTTTATTACCCAAGGATAATAGGTTCTTCTCTGCCAATTCCTCAATATCACCCGTAAACAAAAAGCTGGTATTTTTATAAAGTAATTTTAACACAATCGAATGATTATTAAAATTACTTTCTGTCCCATAAACCAGTGAATTAAAAGAATTTAATACCAATATTTCTAACTCGGGTTCTAAACAGATGATTTCTCCTTCCTGTGTTTTATGATAAGTTATCTGCTTATCTTTTTTTATTAATGATAAAAATTGCTGGTAAACATTATCTTTACTGTCAATGCCGCTCTCTATGACCCTCTTAACTTTTATTTCCTTTAAGACCGTTAACAAACCTTCAAGATGGTCAAGATCCGGGTGTGTTAAGAATAAAAGATCAACCCTGTTAATGCCCAATCGTCTTAAATAAGGTACCACAATGTGTTTTCCCACATCGAAATCGGTAAAAGGAGTTCCCCCACCATCAATTAAAATATTCTTTTTTTGCGGTGTTTGTATTAAAATAGCATCCCCCTGCCCCACATTGATAAAATGAACTGCAAGCGGAGATGAAAAAGGATACGAGTGAATAAACAGTATCATCAGAGCAGCAGCCCCAATGGTCAGGCATAAATTTTTCCTCTTTTTAGAATCCAGCTTTGACCAGTGAGTAAGAGTATATGCCAGCAAAAATATCATAAAATAATAACAGATATTCTGATAAATAGATGGCTGAGTAACATACTTATAGGCATAAGGCAGGGAAGAAAAAAATCTGGTAAAAAATATTAAGAAATTAATTAAGATTTCATTTAAAAAAACCAATATTGTGGCACAGGGAATGAAAATAAAAGATATTATAATAGAAGCCAGGCCTAAAATTAAAATGATACTGATTAGGGGTACTATAATCAGGTTAGCTAATATTGCAATAAAAGACACTTTATAAAAAAAGCAAGCTGAGAGAGGCACCATTCCCAGCCAGGCTGCCAGTGAAGTTGCTAAGGGGCTGGAGATAAAATCCGGCAGAAAATTAAGCTTTTCTTTCAGTAATGGAAATAGGAAAATAATAAAAAAAGTAACTGTAAAAGATAGTAGGAAACCAGCATCAAACAATGAGAGAGGCTGACCAAATAATATTAATAGTCCTGCTAAATAAAGACTGTTGTAGATGTGGTAAGGCCGATTCAAATATTTAGCCATTAGAAGAATGGTAAACATCAGAGTAGCCCGGCTTACTGAGGGACGAAAACCGGTGAAGGCAGCATAACTCAATAAAAAACAGATTATTATAATGTAATTTAGTTTGTTTTTCTTTTTTAAAACAGGTATAAGATTAAAAACAATAAGAAGAAATCCGGCAATTACTCCTATATGTAATCCTGAAATTGCCAGGATATGCATAACACCGGCATCTTGAAATATTGGCTCCCATTCTGGCGGCATTTTCTTTCGATCACCTGTGATAATTGCCTTGATAAGGGTATTCTGGGGAAAGTGATATATTTTATTTATATTTTTATCAACAGCATCTTTTAGATAGGGTAAAAAATTTGCCAATCCTGACTTTTTATATCTACTGATAGAATAAACCTGGTAAGTGTTAAGACTGCCTACAATAAAAATATTCTGCCTCATTAAATATTCACGGTAATTAAATTCCCCTAAGTTACCTGGCAAGGCAGGTTCTTCCAGTTTTACCTTTACCTTAATCTGGTCCCCATATTTAATAGAAGTCCCGCCTTCATATATTCTGAGAAGCACATTTCCTCTCACCTTATACTTTATATCTTTCTCCTGGAAACACTGTGCGGCGAGAAGGATTTCCTGGTAATTACCATCTTTCAGGTATTCAGCTTCTCGAACTGTACCTTCCAGAAACCCAGTCCTGGCAATATATCGAGCAATATGGTCATCTCCCTGTGGTTGACTATGATAGGAGGTATTTAACATTCCGAAAAGCAGAAAAAAAGAAAGTAGCAGAGCACCTGTGTGACTCCAGTTGGTTTTGTAACTGATAACAGAAAGTATAAATATTATAATACAAAACAGGAATAAAAATCGATAAGAAAAATAACTAAAATTCTTTTGCAGTATTATGCCGACGATATAGAATATTAAAACTGAAAGCAGTGGTACCTGAAAATTAGATGAGAAACTCGCCTGTTTAGTAGACAGTGATCAACTCCTTAATGGCATCGAATCTTTTCTGGCCAATGCCGGAAACATTTTGAATGTCCTCAATTTTTAAAAATCTTCCATTATTCTTTCTGAATTCTAAAATACGTTCAGCAAGAACTGGTCCGATTCCTGGCAAGGTTTCTAATTCTCTGGCAGTAGCAGAATTAATATTTACCAGATTACTGTCAGAGACATAACTATATTCAATTGAATTAAAATCAGTGATTGCTGTAGCTGATGATACATTATCTTCATTTCCTGGAAGGAAAGGTATTATTATTTTTTGGCTGTCATAGATGAGCGCAGCTAAATTTACTGCATCAAGATAAGCTTTTTCGGCGGGACCCCCGGCGATATTTACTGCATCAATAACCCGTTTCCCCCGGGATAACTGATAAACACCCGGACTATTGACTGCTCCGGCAATATGTATAATACATATCTCCTCTTTGAGGGCTGCTGCAGGATTTGCGGGGGCTAATTCATTTTCTGACATAGCGGGAATGATAGTAATGGTACTCTTTCCCTGCTGATAGTATTTCCAGCCAAAGAATATTACTAATACCATAATAATAAGCAACAGGACTATCTTTTCCTGTCGTGATAAAACAAACAAAACTTATTTCCCCTTTCGTACTTTTTTTAGAAAATAAGACTCTGCCTCCCCCACAGTATATAAGGAACCTGTAATACAGATAACATCTTCTTCCTGTGCAATTCGAATAGCCTGGTCAATAGCAGCTTTTACATTAGTTGTTTCAATTATTTTATCGGCAGCAATATAGCGCCTGGCTTCCTCAGCTAATAGAGAAGCTGGCGTAGCACGCGGATTATCTGCCATAGTAATAATGACCTGACTGACCTGGCTAACCACTGTTTTTACCATTACACGATAATCCTTATCCTGAAAGATACCTAATACAGCTATTATTTTTTTATTGGGTATCAATCTCTTTAGATTGTCCATAAACTGGTTAATCCCATTGGGATTGTGACCCCCATCTAAAATAATCATTGGCTTCTCCCGGACTATTTCAAAACGTCCCGGCCATTGACTGCTTTCCACACCCTCAATAATTGCATCCCTTCTAATATTAAAACCATTGTTATGGAGTAATTCAGCAGCTGCTATAGCTAAAGAGGTATTTTCCAGTTGATATTCCCCGACCAGAGGGACAAAGAGATTATGATAATTATTATAAATACCACAATATTGAAAATGGTTTCCTCTCAAAAGGGAACATATTAAAGTTGCGTTAAATTCTTCGCCGAAGGTATACAGCAGAGTCTTCTTCTCCTGTGCTATTCTTTTGATCACCACATCTGCCTCCGCTGATTGACGGGCACAGACCACTGGCGCATTTTCTTTTATTATAGCCCCCTTTTCTGCCGCAATTTCCGCTAAAGTGTTGCCTAACTGAGCCATATGGTCAAAATCAATGTGGGTAATTACTGATATCAAGGGCTGGCAGACATTGGTTGCATCCAGCCGTCCGCCCAATCCTACCTCCATAATAGCAAAATCGACCTCTTTTTCGTAAAAGTAGAGATAGGCCATGGCAGTAATTACTTCAAAAAAAGTGGGGTGCTGGAACCCTTCGGTATGGGCGATTTTCTGGATAGCTGGCTTCAACCTTTCCAGCAAATCGCAAACCTCATCCTGAGTAATATATTCATCGTTTATCTTCATTCTTTCCTGAAAATCAACCAGATGTGGAGAAGTATACAGACCAGCTTTGTAATTCGCCTTTTGTAAGATAGAGTGAAGAACAGCTGCCGTAGAGCCCTTACCATTGGTACCGGCAATATGGATTACCTTAATTTTTAAATGAGGATTATCAAAAATAGAAAGCAGGCCGGTAATATTTTTCAGGCCTAATTTCATTCCGAATTTATTAAGATTATAGATATATTCTATTGCTTTTCTATAACGGCTATTCATACTGTTTTTATGGTTTTTAAATTATTAGAAATCATATTTCTTATATCGACCAGCTCTGTCAGTTTTTCTTTTTCTTTGTTAATAATCGATTCGGGCGCTTTTTGGATAAAGTCAATATTATTTATTTTTTTATTAATCGCGATTATTTCTTTCTCAATCTTGTTTAATCTCTTTTCCAGACGCACTGCCTCTGCTTCAATATCAATTATTTCTTTTAAAGGAACAAATATTTCTATATCTTCCAACACACCAATAGCGGAATATTCCGGTTTTTCTAAAGCATTGCCTATCACAATAGTGTTGAGGTGTGCTAAATTTTTTAGATAGGTCTGATGTTCCCTTAATAGTTTTTCTTTCTTTTTGTCTAAAACTCTGATATGGGTATCTACTTTCCTGGTCAGGGGGATATTCATTTCTGCTTTTATATTACGAATAACCCGAATAACATCCTGAAGAAGAGCTACCCTTTCTTTAATATTTCTCTCAGTCTTCTCTTTTTTATATACTGGCCAGTTGCTGACTGAGATACTTATCCCTTTGTGGGGAATTTTTTGCCATATCTCTTCTGAGATAAAAGGCATAAAGGGATGTAATAATCTTAAAATATGTTCCAGTACATACCAGAGTACATATTGAGCAGTCTTTTTCTTATTACTGTCCTCTTGCTGA
>JAKPKS010000146.1 GCA_029553585.1 Candidatus Atribacteria bacterium
GAAAGCTATATTACCGGAATGGCACTGGCAGCAGCTGTGGCCAGAGGGGATATTCAGGCTGCCTATATCTGCTTAATACCAGCTCTGGTTATGTCTGCCAATGCCAGAGTCCCGATACAGATAGTGGCCGGGACCCACAAATATGGCTATGGCCTGGTGGTTAATCCAGAAAAAATAACTACCATAGAAGATCTGGCAAAACCCGGAATTAAGGTTGGCTGTGTACGGGAAGGTGGTACAGTAGATATTCTGCTCAACATGGTAATCACTAAATATAATCTGGATAGAGATTTGATAATGGCTAATATCAACCGCATGAGCCCGCCATTGCAAATTTTAGCATTACAAGCCGGAAAATTGGATGCAGCCTTTATTCCTGAACAATGGGCTTCTATGGCTGAAGAATATGGGTTTGATATGTTTCTGGAAAGTAAGGATATCTGGCCTGGAATGCAGGGAAGCGTTCTGGCAGTCAGGACTGATTTCCTGGAAGAACATCCAGATGTGGTACAGAAACTGATAAATACTACCAGCAAAGCTACCGATTGGATTAACAATAATTTAGCCCAATCAGCAGCTTTAGTGGCAGAACATTTAACAGCAGATAGTGGTGCTGTTTTTACCAATGAAATAAAGGATAATAAGGATGTACACGATATAGAATTTCTGACTGAAACCGTATATAAAGCGATGCAGAGACTGGAGTATACCACAGAAATAAGCCTCTCTGACATTGAAGAAAATATAGAGATTCTGGCCAAATTAGGTTACTTAGAAAACCCGATAGAGGCACAGGAAATTTTAAATACCAGGCTTTTGAGCAATGAAAAATAAAAAATACCTTTCAGCAATCTGGGGGTTGGTCCCTATTATTATCTTTCTGTCTTTATGGGAAATTATTGCTCGGATAAAGATAATTGCAGGAAGGGTTTATCTGCCGCCCTTTTCCCTGGTGCTTACCCAGCTGTACCAGCTTACCCTTAATGGTACACTGGGTTTCCATTTCATGAAAAGTCTGACCAGATTGCTGTTCGGCTTTCTGGGCGGTTCCTTGGCTGGGTTACTAATGGGAGTCTTAATGGGGTGGTATAAATTAATCAATAAAGCCTTAAATCCTATTATTAATCTGTTATACCCTATACCGGCCCTAGGATGGCTGCCCATCTTGATGCTATGGTTAGGCATCGGTGAGATACTGCCTATACTGCTTATATTCCTGTCCTCATTTTTTCCGGTCCTTTATAACACTGTTACCGGAATCAAAAATGTAGGACAAGAATATATTGATGATGCTAAGATATTGGGGGCTTCCAATCGTGATATATTGTTATTGGTGGTTATTCCTCTGTCGCTACCCAATATTTTCACCGGCTTAAAGTTAGGCTCTGGAGTAGCCTGGCGGGTGATTATTGCAGCTGAGATGGTGGCTATTCCTACCGGTATTGGTGCTTTGATGATGAAAGCAGAAAGTCTTATGCGTCTGGATATTATTATTGTCTGCTTGATGGTTTTGACCTTTATGTGTTTTCTATTTGAACGCATCCTTTCCTTTTTGGAAAAGAGATTTAATAAATTTTAAACCCTG
>JAKPKS010000148.1 GCA_029553585.1 Candidatus Atribacteria bacterium
TTTTATGTTAACATGGGTTTTTGAAGCAAGACAAAAAACTCCAGACGCATGGCATGATGGAAAATGAGGGTGTAATTTCCCCTAACTCTAAGCAATCATTGCAATAAATTTATCGGTTAATTTGGGGTCAAACTGACTTCCCTGTCCTTTTCTTAATTCCTGAATGGCTTTATCCTTAGTCAGTGCAGCGCGGTAAGGGCGTTCACTGGTCATTGCCTGATAGGCTTTTACAATATGTATAACTCTGGAAAGAAGTGGAATATTTTCCCCTTGAATTCCGTGCGGATAGCCGTTACCATCCCAAAATTCATGATGGTGTAAAATAGCATCAGCTATATTAATAAGTTCAGGAGTTGATCTGGCAATCCTGTACCCAATTTCAGGGTGCTTTTTAATCTCTTCCCAATCCTCTTTGTTCAACCAGCCCTTTTTGAAGATAATTTCTTCACTTAATGCAATCTTTCCAATATCACAAATGGTTGCCAGTAATTTTAATTCATCCAACTCTTTCTTTTCCAATTCCAAAAAATTACCAAATTTAATAGCACAACCAATAAAATTTTTACGGTATTCTTCTGTTTCATATTTTTTTTGTTGTAAAGCTTTCCCTAAAGATTCAACAATGGCACTATCAGCTACTTGCCTGTCCAGTATTTTTTGGCGATACATTTCTCCTTCTGCTTCTCTTAAAACAGCATATATGTTTTTAGGGGCATGCTCTTTAGTGGCAATTCCCATAGAAATACTAAGAGGCAGAGTTAGGGCGCTTTTTTGCCGGCATACTTCTTTTATGCGGTTTATAATATCAATCCCTTTCTCTTTAGAGGTATGTGGTAAAATGACGCTAAATTCATCCCCTCCCCATCTGCTGATTATATCGCTCTTCCTAAAGCCTGACTTCAGTATGGCAGCAATATTAGTTAAAAGCTGGTCACCATGCTGATGACCAAAGGTATCATTAATCATCTTCAGGTTATTAACATCGCCAATAATTATGCTTATGGGCAGGTTACGGCTATGGCTCAACCTTTGTAGTTCTTCTTCAAAATAGGCGCGATTATAAAGTCCGGTTAGCTTGTCATGAAAACTTAGATATTTAATTTTATCTTCATATTCTTTGCGTGAAGTTATATCCAGTAGAATACCCTGAAAGCCAATCCGTTTACCTTTATAATTTTTAATTGGGGAAACATAAATTTCGACTGGTAGTTGTGAACGTCCTTTCCGAATCAAATAGCATTCCTGGGGATATTTTTTTCCTTTTAAAATTAGCTTTTGTACATCATTTTTACTATTTCCAAATCCTGGACTGACAAGCAGGTGCCAGATGATTTTTGTCTTTAATTCCTCAGCTGTATAGCCCAGCATCTTAATGCCTCTTTTATTAATAAAAGTTATCTTCCCTTTAAGATCAGATTCAAAAACTAGACCAGGAAGCATCTCAATTAAACTATAAAATTTTTCTTCATTGGTTCTGAACTCTTCCTGTTGCTGAAGGTTTTGTGGCTCTTTTTGCAGTGTTTTTTGTGATGCTAATTCTTTTGCTTGCTTCTCCATACCATCTCCAATTAAAGATCTTACAATAACTATATAAGATTAATGGTTATTATAAATGAGAATATCAGCAAATATTTATTATAGCAGAAAATTGTTGATAAACACACCTACTATGATTATTCCCTAAATTTCATTTTATTAGTTCTATTTTCAAAAAAGAAATTAAAAAAATTATGCAATTTACAAACCAGCTATGGAAATCTTTAAATATTATATCATATTCTAATTAGTAGTGCATTTTATTATTTTTCCATTGCTTCTTTTCTCATCTGCTCCGGCATCTTTTCAATGGCATATCTCAATGCAGTTCGAGGCATTTTTTCTTTATTTTTTAATATATAATCAAATACCTCTTTCTGGTATGCCTCGCTGGTTGCTTTGAGTAGCCACCCATAACCTTTTTGCACCATATCATCCTGGTCTAATAGTAAACGGTCACAAATTTCAAAAATATCAGGTAGAAAATAGCCCTTTCTTGCTGGTATAATAAGAGAAACAGATGCTGCCCTTTTTACCCAGCGGTTGGCAGATAAGGTCCACTCTTTCAGATCTGTAACAAATTCAGGAAATTTCAGCAAA
>JAKPKS010000152.1 GCA_029553585.1 Candidatus Atribacteria bacterium
CGATTGCCCTAATAAATAGTAAGCATTCTTAATACCCCTTTATCTCTTCTCGATGAGATAGCGCAACACCTGGGAACGGGAGTTCTCCCAGGTGACAGTGCTATGGTTATTGACCATAGTCCCAGCCTAAGACTTAGAGCATCAGTCTTTAGACTTCGGCGAAGACCCCTTTCCTGACAGTTCTTAACTGCTCATGTTTACTGCCAGTACTCTTGGTCGTTCGCGCCTCTACCTCACTTTCAGATATAAAGTGAGGCATACCGATATTTAATTGTTATTCCCAATAATAACTGAATATTTTTAAAAGTCAAATAAAAAAGTTGAATTTCAAAAAATATTTAAGATAATTGTTAAACTAATACTATTAAAGGGTTACCAACCTATACTCAGTTAATCTTTCTTGGCTTTGTATCTTGCCTTAATTGTGTTGGCAATCTTTTCCGGTTCAAAACCAAATTGAGCTGCTACTTCCTCCCCAGGTCCGCTTTCCGCAAATTGTCTGATAAAGATACCCAGAGAGAGACCGGGAATAACTTCATACCATCCCTGCCCGGTTGCAGCTTCAATGGCAACCTGTAAAGACTGTTTATTATTCAAAACATATTCACGATATTGCCAATCCTGACTGGCAAAGGTTTCCCGATCAGGAATAGATATTATTCGACAGGTTATACTATCCCTTTCCAGAATATCCTTGACCTGAAGTGCAGTTTGCACCTCACTTCCACTGGCAGAGATAATTACCTGTGGATTCTGGTCACCTTCATAGATTATGTAACCTCCACGAGAAAATTCTTTAATACCGAGTGACTTTTTTAAGAGAGAGAGTTTTTGCCTGCTCAGTATTAAGGCGACAGGACCCTCTTTTTTTCCTAAAATATGCTGCCAGGCAGCCTTTACCTCATCACTGTCTGCTGGACGTATAACCTGTAAACCAGGAATTATTCTTAAAGATTCCAGCTGTTCAATGGGCTGATGGGTAGGTCCATCTTCTCCTACATACACAGAGTCATGAGTAAAGATAAAGATTACCGGCAAACGCATCAGTGCTGCCAATCTAAGGGCTGGTCTCATGTAGTCGGAAAAAACTAAAAAAGTGGAACAAAATGGTCTTAAGCCCTTATGAAGAGATAGACCGCTACAGATAGCGCCCATGGCATGTTCTCTTACCCCAAAACGAATATTACGGCCATTATAACAACCTTTTTGTATCTCAGAAAATTTGCTCAGATAGGTCATGGTAGATGGATCGAGGTCTGCTGACCCACCAACAAGATAAGGAACTTCTTCTGCCGCATTATTCAAAATTTCTCCAGAGGCACTCCTGGTTGCAATTTTTTCATCAATATCTAAAGCCCAGAAATCCATTTTTTCGGGAATTTCTAAATTAAGGGCTTTCTGCAATTGGGCTCTTTCTTCTGGATATTTTTCAGACCACCGGGAATATTTTTCCTCCCATTGCTGCCTTTCCTTAAGAAGATTAGATTTCTTTACCTGAAAATATTCCCGAACAGTATCACTGATATAAAAAGTCTTATCGAGAGGTAAACCCAGCTTCTTTTTTAGTCCTGTTACTTCCTCTGAACCTAAAGGCGCCCCATGTGAAGTATAGCTATCCTGTTTGGTAGGAGCTCCATAACCAATATGTGTTTCTGCAATAATAAGAACAGGTTTGCCGTTTTTTTCTTTGGCTTTCATTAAGGCTGTCCTTATCTCATCAATATCATGCCCATTAACCTTATCAATAACCTGCCAGTTATAGGCACGAAATCGGTCAGCGACCGACTCAGTAAAAGTCAACTCAGTGCTACCCGATAGAGAGACCTGATTCTTATCATAAACCACAACCAGCTTTTCTAATCCCCAGTGCCCGGCTAAAGAGGCTGCCTCTGAGGTAATACCTTCCATCATACAACCATCGCTGGCTAACACATAGGTATAATGATTGATAATATCAAAATCCTCTTTATTATATTTTTGAGCTAATATTCTTTCTGCCAGGGCCATCCCCACCCCATTGGCAAATCCCTGCCCTAAAGGTCCGGTAGTAGCTTCCACCCCGGGAGTAAGTCCATACTCGGGATGTCCGGGAGTGATAGAGCCAACCTGCCTGAAATTCTTGATATCTTCTAGAGTAATGGCGTAACCAGACAGATGAAGCAACACATATAGCATGATAGAACCATGACCGGCAGAGAGGACAAATCTATCCCTGTTCAGCCAATCTGGTTTCTCAGGGTCATATTTTAATACTTCTCCAAACAATACAGCCCCGATATCAGCACACCCTAAAGGTAAACCAGGATGTCCCGAATTTGCTTTTTCTATGGCATCCACAGACAAACCTCTTATTATTTTAGCAACCTCTGTTATCATTATTTCCTCCCATCTGTTATTTTATAAAAACTTTATCCTGTTTATTTTTAGATTAATTCTTAAGATAATAATACTATAGCGTACTCTCCTAATATTTATTTTAGTAAATCCTAATACCCGGCATGCTCTGTTCTACTGATAATCTCATCCTGCAAGGTCTTGCTGAGATTATTGAAATAGTCACTATAACCAGCTACTCTTACTATAAGACTTTGATAGGCTCCCGGGTTTTTCTGGGCTTCTCTCAGGGTCTCTGCTTTGACCACATTGAACTGTATATGATGTCCCCCTAATTTAAAGTAAGCCCTGATGAGATGGGTTAAGCTTTCTAACCCCTTTTCTCCTTCTAAGAGGGAAGGGGTGAACTTTTGATTTAAAAGGGTACCCCCTGTCTTCAGTTGATCCATTTTGGCAGCTGATTTGATTACCGCGGTAGGGCCTTTGCGATCAGCACCCTGTACCGGAGAAATACCTTCTGATAACGGTTCACCGGCCTTACGACCATCAGGAGTGGCACCAACCACTGAACCAAAGTAGATATGGCAGGTGGTGGGTAGCATATTGATACAGTATTTTCCACCTTTACTGTTGGGACGTCCATCTACCTCCTGGAAAAAAGTGTTAAAGACCTCCTCCATAATGGTGTCAGCATAGTCATCATCATTACCATATTTGGGGGTATGGTTCTTTAAAAGTTGATAAACCTCCTGTTCTCCCCGGAAATTATCGCTAAGGACCGAGAGCAAGGTATCCATGCTCAAGTTCTTTCTGTCAAAGACATGGTATTTCAGGGCTGACAGGCTATCGGTGATGCTGCCTATTCCAACCCCTTGCAGGTAATTGGTATTATAACGGGCACCGCCGGCATTGTAGTCCATCCCTTTTGTAATACAATCATCAATGATAAGTGATAGGAAAGGGGCAGGCATGACAGTGGCATAAAGCTGTTCAATAATCTGATTACCCTTTATCTTGATCTCCACAAAGTGGTGTAATTGCTTTTGAAAGGCAGTAAAGAGTTCCTCATAACTGGTAAAGTTTCTGGGATCACCAGTTGGTATACCAATCTGTTTTCCACTTATCGGGTCTAATCCATTGTGCAGAGTAACCTCCAATACCTTCACCAGATTAAAATAACCGGTTAAAATGTAGGCTTCCTTGCCAAATGCGCCTATCTCCACACAGCCACTAGCTCCACCTTCCCGGGCATCTTCCGGACTTTTCCCTTGCCTTAACAACTCTGCTACCACTAAATCGGTATTAAAGACCGAGGGTTGCCCCCAGCCCTTGCGAATAATCTCACAGGCGCGCTTCAGAAAGAGGTCAGGACTTTTCTGGCTTAATTGAATATTGCTGCTGGGCTGCAGAATCCTCATCTCATCGATAACCTCTAAAATAAGATAGGTAACTTCATTGACCCCATCTTCACCCTGAGGGGTAAGCCCACCGTTATTGATATTGGCAAAATCAGTATAGGTACCACTTTCCGCCAGGGTAACCCCTACCTTGGGTGGTGCCGGTTGATTGTTGAATTTTATCCAGAGGCATTGCAATAATTCTTTAGCTTTTTCTGCATCCAGTGTCCCCTCTTCCAACCCCTGCCGGTAGAAGGGTAACAGGTGCTGATCCAGATGTCCAGGATTGAAGGAATCCCAGGTATTTAGTTCACTGATCACCCCTATATGAACAAACCAGTACATCTGCAGGGCCTCCCAGAGATTTCGGGGAGACTGAGCCGGTACCCGTCGACAGACCTCAGCAATAGTAATCAATTCCTCTTTCCGGTTAGCATCCTCTTCTGTTTTAACTAATTCTTCAGCTAATTGAGCATAACGATTGGCTAAGGAAATGATAGCCTCAGCACAGATAGACATAGCCTGAAGCTGGGTAAGTTTCTGTAAAGCCTGGCTATCATTCTGATAATCCAGACTCGCAATACTATTTTTGATTCTTTCCTGTAAATCAAGAAAACCTTCCCGATAAATCTTGCCATCAGCTACTGTATGTCCGGGGGCTCTCTGTTCCATAAACTCGGTAAAGATACCAGCATCATAAGAATCAAGCCAGTTTTGGTCCATCATAGAAAATATCTGATGTCGAATAGAACGTTCCTGCCAGAAGGGAATAATCTCCTCTTTCTGAACCTTTCTTACCTCAGGACTGACCTGAAAAGAGATCTTTTCTCTCTGGTCAATTATTTCGAGGTCTTCCAGGGTATGGCAGCACAATTCAGGATAGGTGGGAGTGGCAGCAGGAGCACAACCCCGTTCTCCCACAATAAGCTCATCCTGGTCAATAGTGATGGTCTTATTCTCTAAAAGATGCTTAAAAGCCAGTGCCCTCAGGATGGGAGTCGCCACCCGTCCCTGATATTTCTGATAAGCCTCAGTAATCAGTTGTGCCCGTTCTATATCAATAAAAGGCTTGACGGTAAGACTTTTTTCTCTTAATCTTGCAATTCTGGAATTCATCTTTATCCTCCTATATTTACCTTTAAATTATTCCGGGTAAAAATCTCAGCAATACTTTCTAAATATGCCTTAGAGGGAGTTAAAGTATGAGCCATTTCAGTCACCAGGCCTAAACGGCGATACTTATCCAGACCAAGTTTATGAAAAGGCAGGATGCTTACCTCGTTAAGGGCCAGAGATTGGATAAGCTCAGCCATTTCAGCTATTTCCCCCTTGTCATCATTAACACCCGGAATGAGGGGTATTCTAATCTCTATGTTCTTATTCTGTCTGGAGAGTCGTTTTAAATTGTCCAGGATAAGTTGATTGGAGATTCCGGTATACTCTAAATGTTTTTGTTCATCTAAAACCTTCAGATCATAGAGCCAGTAATCCACCAAGGAGAGGATACGCTCAAAGTGAGGCCAGGGAGCATAACCGCAGGTATCCACTACCCTGTGTATACCTTCCTGCTGACAGAGGAAGAGCAGTTCAGCCAAAAAATCTATCTGCTCCAAAGGCTCTCCACCGGAAAAGGTAACCCCGCCACCGGATTCCTGATAAAAGATCAGATCTTTTCTTATCTCTCTTATAACCTCTTCCGTCTCTACCTTATTACCGATAATCTCTCTCGCCTGAGCGGGACAGATAGAAACACATCTGCCACTCAATAAGCATTTTTTTTTATCAGTGTAAGGATAACCCTCCTTTAAGAAAATAGCCTGTTCGGGACATGTGGAGAGACACTGATAACATTGAATACACTTTTCCTGGTCAAAGCTTATTTCTGGTTGTCTGAGCCAGCTTTCAGGGTTATGGCACCACTGACAGCGCAAAGAGCAACCTTTCAAAAAGATGGTAGTGCGAATACCAGGACCATCATGAATGGCAAATCTTTTTATATTGAAAATAATACCATTAGTCATTATTTTTTCATTCTTTCAAGTAATACTATTGTTTTTTCCATTCCTTAATATGACTAAAAACCTAAAACAAATACAGTGCTTACCATCCTTTAGAAATTTCTTCTGGTGTAAAATCCTCAGGTTTCTTACCCAGAGCATAAATTCCCCTTATTATTTTACAGGAATTTTCAAGAACACTATTATAGAAAAGCGCCTCCTCCAGGGTCTCTCCGATGGCAATAGCACCATGCCCTTTAATTATCACAATCTTGTTATCTTTCAGAAACTCAGGAACCTTTTCTTCCATTTCCTTTGAGCCGCTACCAAATTTAAAACTGAGTATTGGCACCTTTCTAATAGAATAAGAACCTTCTACATCAATGGGCACAATTTCATTATAGAGATAGGAAAGGATTACGGCATTGATCAAGTGGGCATGGACAATAGCCAGGCCATTTGTTTCTCTATAAATAGCCCGATGTACCCCGGCTTCGCTGGAAGCGAGGCTTACCCCGCTATCATTTTCGGTTAGACTTACCTCAATAATATCATAATCATTCAAAAAACCAAGCATAGAACCACGCCTGGTAATCAACATATGATTACCGATACGCATGCTCATATTGCCACTATGGCTATCCTGTAAGCCAGCTATATATGCTGCCCACCCTATCTTTTGAAAATACTCTACTATTCTCTTTTCTATCTTTTTCATAGAAAATTTTCCAGTCCCAATTCCTTTATTTTTTTACTACCAGGAATGCCCTCTTGGTCCCACCCCCGGAATTCATAGTATTCATTGAGCATATTATCCAGGGCTATCTTTTCTTCACCTGAATCCTCCTCTATTAATTTAGGCGGCAGGGAATCATCGCTTCTGGTAAATCCTAACTTCAGGTTAATTATCTTTTCCAGATTATGAATTCGCTCTCCAATGATACTCAGTGCTTTTGCAGTGTAGGGTTTTCCGGTTACTGCTCGTAATATGCGGGACCAGTTTTCCTGTGAAACACTCATACTGGCAAACCGGCATACAACCAAACTATCTTCTGCAGCTGAATCGTTCTGCCTTTTAGCAACCAGGGTACCCTTGCCAATTTGTATTTTAGGGTCAATCCTGCGGGGAAGTCCAAATATCTCTGAACCAGCAGAATATCCCCCCTGCAGATGGCAGGCGCCCCGATTGGAAGTAGCATAAACCACTGACATACCCTTGAAAATACGCGGGTCATAAGCCGCTAATTCCAATCCCTTGACATTAATGGCGAAATATTCTGCCCCTTTACCTATTTTTTGTGCTAAATTTCGGGTGCCCATCTTTAATTCCTGGCCAATTCCCTTACTCCTGGCTATTTGTTCAATCAAGGCTTCTATTTTTTCTATTTCACCAAACCTTACCCCAAAATCCTTTATTCCTTTTTCGGTTACCTCCATGGCAAAAGCAATTACCCCTCCCAGTGAAATGGTATCCAGTCCATATTCGTTACTGAAGCGATTAAATCTTTGAATAAGGGGTAAATCATTTATTCCTAAATTGGGCCCTAAAGCCCAGATAGTTTCAAACTCCGGTCCTTCGGCAATTTTGCCCTCATCATCACGGCTTATTCTGCCACAATAAATGGGACATCCCCAGCAGGAAGTGGTACCTTCCAGTATCTCTTTTTTTAAAGCAGTACTGCCAGTTTTTAAATTTTCTGAAAATTGACGAGCAGAAAAATTCTTAAAAGGCAGGGCTTGTTCAAAATTTAATACATCTATTATAAAACTGGAGCCCAACTCGGGTAAAGCCTGAGAAGTAAAGGGATTTTGCTTGATGGCTTTTTGTGCTTCATATACTACATTTTTTAATTTATTCGGCTCTTTTATACGGGGTTTGCTCTTCCCATCTGCTACCAGAGCTTTAAGATTTTTAGAACCCCATATGGCTCCCAGCCCTCCTCTGCCAAAACCTCTGGCGCCATCGACAACGACACTGGCATATAATACTCCATTCTCACCAGCTGGCCCAATAGAAAGAACACTGGCTGTTTTGGCATATTGTGTTTTCAAATTTTCGGTGGTGTCAACGGTACTTTTACACCAGAGTAGAGTTGCATCTTCAATTTTTATCTCTTTATCGTTAATATAAACATAAACTGGTTTAGCTGATCTCCCTGTGATAACAATTGCATCATATCCCGTAAATTTAAATCTTGCCCCGAATGCTCCCCCGGAATTGGAGGTAAAGATTGTTCCAGTCAAAGGAGACCTGGAGGTCATAGTAGCTCTGCCAGAGGAAGGAGCAGAAGTACCGGTCAAGGGACCGGTAGCTAAAATCAGAGGATTTTTTTCTGATAATGGGTCTATATTCCATGGCCGGGCATATTGTGTATATAAATAGACCCCTAACCCACGACCACCTAAAAATTGATTATAAATATCTTCTGGTAATTCTATTATATTCCAGATTTTTCTGGTCAAGTCAATCTCTAATATCTTCCCCCAACTGCCATAATACATTTCAATACCAGCTTTCCAGCAAATTTTAATCGATTTCAGAACAATATTTATTATTATCTTAAAAAACCTGTACCGAAGAACATTCAAATTTTATAAAGTCATTTAATAATCTCTACCTGATTAAGGTCATCAATCTCTCCCAACCTGACTTTTATAAGTTCCCGGTGAGAAGTAGGTACATTTTTACCAACATAATCCGCTCTGATAGGAAATTCCCGATGGCCTCTGTCTATTAAGACTGCTAATTGAATAGACCGGGGTCTTCCTAAATCAACAATAGCATCCATAGCAGCCCTGATAGTTCTCCCGGTATAAAGAACATCATCAATCAATAAAATTTTTTTATCTATTACCGGAAAAGGGATCTCGGTCTTTACTACAATTGCCTGTGGCTTTCTATCCTTTAAATCATCACGATAAAGGGTAATGTCAAGCACTCCTACCGGGATGTTTATCTCTTCAATATTATAGATATAATCGGCAATCCTCTGCGCCAGATATTCACCTCTGGTCTTAATACCAATAATCCTGAGATTTTCAACACCTTTGTTTTTTTCAATAATCTCATGTGCCATTCTGAGCAGAGTCCGATCAATATCTTTTTTAGACATGATTATTGAAACATGATTACAATCCACCATGCCTGCCTCCCTTCTGGATTGAACAGGTATCAGAGAGAATGTATTTTTATTAAGATTTTACCATTGAGAATGTTAAGCATGTATAATGCTATTATACTTATTAAGTATACCATTATGGGTTTATCATTCAAACCTTTTCGTTTTGAAATCTATGGAAATGCAGCTACCCTATCAATATAAAAAAATGTTAGAAAGTGGGAAATTATTCCTGAAGAAAAAGTTATCACACATCCATATGGTTCTAATTTAGAGGTTATGGTAAATTACTCAAAGTATCAATCTATGCAAGAAAAAAATAAATATTTCCCAATATCAATTGGGATACTATAACCACGGTTTTAGATTTTACGCTTGATTACATGCTGTTTATTGACACTACTCATCATTGAAAGGATGAAGAAAAATACCACTACGTACCTTGGGTTCAAACCAGGTCGATTTTGGCGGCATAACTTGTTTTCTCTCAGAGACTTCAATTACATCATCTATAGAAGTAGGAAAAAGAGTAAAAATAATAAAAGTCCTCTGTTTAGCCTTTTCATTTATACTAACCAGGGCATCTTCTCCTCCTATAAACTCCAACCGGTCATCTTTCTGAGGATTTCTAATTCCCAATAAGGGCTTTAACACCAGATTTTGCAAAAGAGAGACATCCAGCCTATCAATAATGTTGTCACATTGTTTATTTAAAATATCCTCTCTCAGCTTTAAGTAATACCATTTACCCGAAATATTCATACCAAACTCATTTTTCTCAGTAGGCAAAAACGGAGTATCAGAAACAAGTTGAGTTAAATGAACTATCTTCTGTAATTTGGCTAGAAAATCTTTCTGATCAAAATCAGAGGCAACCTTAATTAAACGGTGGTAGGCTAAAATTCGGATTTGGGTATGTGGTATCAATACTGCCGGAAAATACATATGCTCTTTGGCGTTATCTGTATCTCCTCCTTTATCTTTTTTCTTTTCTAACTCTATTAATTGCGATACCTCTACTGCTGCTGCTGCTCTATGGTGGCCATCAGCTATGTATAAACTATCAATAGGTTGAAAGGACTTAATCAAGAATTGGATAATTTCTTTCTGGTCAATTTTCCAGCACACATTCTCAATACCATCATCAGATTGAAAACTATAAATTATATTTTTGTTAATAGTTGCCTCTGCTATCAGATTTTCTATGTTTTTATTACTTTTATACACAACAAGGATGCAGCCGGTATGTGTTTTAGAGGTCTTAATATGACTTACCCTCCCCTGATAGGTCTTTACATTGACATTTTCATGCCTTTTTATAATTCCCTTTAGATAATCTTTTACCGATAAACAGGCAACCAGCCCAATTCTATAATAAAGATTATTACTCTGGCGGTAGAGATAAAAACAGTCTTTATCCTCACGTATGAAAACTTTCCGTTCAATAAATTCCTGTAAGCTTTTTGCGCCTATCTTGGCTAATTGAAGATTTGTTTTTTTAACTCCCTGTTCTAAAGCAGCTTCCGGTTTGACGACCCTTAAAAAAGAATCAGGGTTGATATCAATTATCTCTCTTGCTTTTTCCCAGCCTATAATATCATATGGCAGGGAGCTGATCCGTGCAACCAAATCTTCCTTTGGCCGTAAGGATTTAAATGGTTTAATTACAGCCATATTCTCCCACCTTGTTTTTCAAATTTTTCCTGTCCTGATATTCTTCTATCATTCTAATGATTTCCTCCCCAATTCTGGTTTGCGCTTCTCTGGTAGATGCTCCAATATGAGGGGTAACGGAAACTCGTTCATTTTGTAATAAAGCATTATTATGGCATGGTTCTTCGCCATACACGTCTATACCTGCACCTGCTATCACACCTTTTTCCAAAGCATTCAGTAAAGCCTCTTCATTTATTAACTTACCCCTGGCAGTATTAATCAGGAAAGAACTCCCCTTCATCAATCTGAATTGCTCCTCGTCTATTAAATATCTATCCCCCTCTTGGGACGAGGTATGTAATGAAATGAAATCTGCACACCTTAGCACATCTGCCAAGGGGAGACGCTGCCAGCTATCACAAACTCCCAAGGGTGTTGCAATATCACAATAGATAATTTTCATACCTAAAGCACTGGCTTTTTGCGCTAAGATCTGACCAATACGCCCCATACCTATAATCCCAAGTATCTTTCCTGATAACTCCACTCCCAAACACTCGTTTTTATTCCATCTCCCCTGCCTTAAGGTTAAATTTGCCGGAATCATATTTCTGGCCAAGGTAAACATATGGGCTAATGCCAACTCTGCCACCGAAGCGCTACTGGCAAGCGGCGTATTCAAAACCCTTATTCCCATCTTCCGGGCATAATCTACCTCGATATTATCAACTCCCACACCAGCTCTGATTATTATTTTAAGGATTCCTGTCTTAGCAGCAGCGTCTAATAGTCTTTTGGTCACTCTAGTAGCAGAACGAACTATCATTATTTCATTTTTCTGAATCTCCTGGTAGATAGTCTCAGAATCATTGGTGCTTAACTGCACTGAATGCCCTCTTTTTTTAAGTTCCTCCACTACAGAATGGTCAATTTTATCCATGATCAATATTTTTAGCATAGGTTTAATCACTCCCTCCTGCCAATATATAATAGTCAATGGTATGTAACAACTCCCCTATCTCCTTTCCAGTTACATCCCCCATATGGGCAATCCTAAATGTCTTATCCTTTAATTTGCCATATCCATTAGAAATGACGAAACCTGCATCAGCAAGTTTCTGTATAATCCTCTCAATATTAAGTTTTCGGTTATTCCTAATACAGGTAACAGTAGACGAGGCAAACTCCTCCTGTGGAAAGAGGGCAAAATTATCTTTACCCCATTTTTGGACTAATCCGGCCATCTCTTTATGTCTTTTAAAACGATTATCCAAACCTTCTTTTAGTATGGAATCAAGCTGGCTATCTAATGCAAACATATGAGAAAGCGATGGAGTAAAAGGATATTGAAAATCCTTTTTTACTTTATATTCATATAACCCTA
>JAKPKS010000153.1 GCA_029553585.1 Candidatus Atribacteria bacterium
CTCTAAATCAAATAAAATAAGGGTATTTGCTGTGTATTTAAAGCTGCCATAGTTTATTCTAATCTCTAAGGTAGGTCTACCTGAAACCAGGGGAATTTTGCAGCGGAGAAAAGTACCTACAAAAACTTGACACAGACAAATTTAAAAGAATATTTGACAGAAATAAATTATTGGATTATTATTAACCTTAAAATAAATATTGACTATGGTTAGAAGTAAGTTGTGCCAGGCATTTTCAGAGAGAGATGTTAGGGTGGAAAAATCTCAAGCCAGACCAACTGAAAAGAAAACCTTAACGATTGAAATTTAGATTGGCTCCTCTAAAAGTCGAGAATGAGTGGGATAAGTTATCTTTTAAGCTATTTATCCAATTTCAGGTGGCACCACGAGCAGTAATCTCGTCCTTACAGACTTATAAAAAAAGGTCTGGGAGACGAGATTTTTTGTTATAGAAAAACGCATGGTGTACAAATACATCTGAGAAAAATCTCAATTTGTATCTGGGTGGGTTTTGCTAAAAAAATGACTTATTCAAGGTGGGTGGCACCGCGAGAAATAAAAAATATCTCGTCCTGCAGGTATTGTAAATAATACAAAAAAATATCGGGACGGGATTTTTATTTTTAGAAGGAAAAGGTGAAATTAAAATGGACAAAATAAGAGTTAGTATTGTTGGTGCAACTGGTTATTCGGGGAAAGAGTTAATCAGAATATTATTAAAACATCCCTACATTAAACTGATACATCTGGTTTCAACAAGTTATGTAGGACAAAATATAAATGAGGTTTATCCTGAATTTAAGGCTCAATTGGATAAAGAGCTTAGCGATCTTGATTTAAACAAAATAAAAGAGGATTCAGATTTAGTCTTTACTGCCCTGCCTCATACCATTTCTCTTAATATAGTGCCAGAGCTCTTAAGCCAGAGAAAAATAAAAGTCATTGACCTCAGTGCCGATTTCAGGCTGAAAGACGCCGATAATTACTACAATTGGTATCAGAAAGAACACAGTACAGAAAGTAGAGAGCTGTTAAAAGAGGCAGTATATGGATTACCTGAATTGTATAAAGATAAGATAAAAACCTCCCCTCTGGTAGCTAATCCGGGATGTTATCCCACCAGTGCCATATTGGGCTTAGCTCCGCTGCTGGCATATCATCTGGCAGAACCGAAAGGGATTATCATTGATGCCAAATCTGGTACCAGCGGTGCCGGCAGAAAACTATCTTTGGGACTTCATTTTCCAGAGTGTAATGAAAATTTCAAAGCCTATAAATGTCTTATGCATAATCATATACCGGAAATTGAGCAGGAGTTATCCCAATTATATAATGGCTATCAGGGAAAGAAAAAGGAAAGTCAGTATCAGGAAATCATAATCTCCTTTACACCACATTTGCTCCCTATTTCCAGGGGAATCCTCTCTACCTGTTACTTAAATTTAGTAAAAGATTATGATATAGGAGAAATTTTAAGTTTCTATAAGGATTTTTACCATAATTCACCCTTTGTCAGAATATTCAATCCACCTGATTTACCGGAAATTCGTTTTGTGCAACTAACTAATTATTGCGATATTGGATTTGCAAAAGACAAGAGGGCAGGGGTAATCAAGGTAATTTCAGCATTGGATAATCTCACCAAGGGAGCATCCGGACAGGCTGTACAGAATATGAATATCATGTATGGTTTACCCGAAGATACGGGTCTTAATTAAATATGATTAGTTGTGCAAAAAATGGATTAAAAAAAGTAATAAAAAGAAAGAAAAAAATATTTTAAAAACAGTATGAAAGGTGTTAAATGGAAAATAACTTTGATAAAGATAATATTAAGATAATTAAAGAAAAAGGTATAACCTACCCCAAAGGATTTCAGGCAGCTGGTATAAACTGTGGCATCAGACCGATGAGAAAAGACTTAGCCTTAATCTATTCAGAACAAGTTG
>JAKPKS010000165.1 GCA_029553585.1 Candidatus Atribacteria bacterium
TCATAGGTAGGCTTACCTCCTTTTAGAAAAAGAATGTTTCTTCTTTTTCTTTTAGTTTATTCTATGAGGTAAGTCTACCTTTTTTGTTGACTCACTGGCAAGTGATATCTTAGAAAACCCCTACTAAAATTTTACACTATCGCTACCTTGCCAACGCCGTCAAAGGACAGATATTATTTTCATTTAAATATAATAAGATATATTCAGCAGAAAAGATTACTCCCCGGATAGTTTTCGATTATAATTAAATAAATCAGAGAAATAAGTTCTTTTTTTAACTATTCTGTTATAGTAATATTATTATAAAGAGGTTTTCCAAATATATGCAAAACTCGCTCAACTTAAAAAATAAGAATATTACGGTAATGGGATTAGGCTTAAACCAGGGCGGCTTAGGTGTTACCAGGTTTTTAGCGGAATGCGGAGCCAATGTGCTGGTGACTGACCTTAAGACCGGGCAAGAACTGGAAAAGTCTCTGACTCAATTGAATGAATACAAGAATATCCGGTATGTTTTGGGGGAACATCGTATTCAGGATTTTATGAACAGAGATATGATTATTCAAAACCCGGCTGTCCCCTCTGATTCAGAATATCTACAAATTGCAAAATCATATAACATTCCCATTGAAACAGATTTGTCCCTCTTTCTCCGGCTCTGTCCTTCCCAAAACTTCATTGCTGTAGGTGGAACCAAGGGTAAGAGTACGGTCAGTAAACTGATTTACCACACACTTTTTCAGGCACAGCAGAATATTGTTTATGCTGGCAATATCGGTATCTCGGTATTTGAAGTATTGCCACAAATTACCACTGACACCATTGTTTTACTGGAAATTTCCAGCTGGCAGCTGGAAGGTCTTACACAGACCTGTTTTAAACCCCGTATAGCTGTTTTAACTAACATTCTGGCTGACCATTTAGACCGCTATGCTAATTTTAGTGAATATGCCCAAGCCGAGAAATTAATAACCTGCTCTCAGGATTACTCTGATTATCTTATTACTAATTTTGATAATCTCTATACTAAAGACCTGGCTT
>JAKPKS010000166.1 GCA_029553585.1 Candidatus Atribacteria bacterium
AAGGGGAAGAGATAAGGTGTGCCCCAAACTGGTATCTACTTGCTCCACCTCATTCTGATTAACCACTACCAGGGTATCAGGTGTAATCTGATTTTTTATTTTGAGATAGGCCTTATTATGTAAAATTAACATTGCATCAGGCTTCTGGCATTCATAGAAATCAATAAAATTATCACCAATTAAAACATCTGTTCTGGTAAAAGTTCCCCTTGCTTCAGTACCATAAGTAGAGGTCATGGTAACAAACTTACCCTCATAGCAGCTGGCAGCCTCTCCTATGATAATACCACAGGAAACATTTCCCTGTCCACCGACCCCGGCGATGATAATTTCAAATTGTTCCCTTCTCTTCTGTAGCATGCTCTCTCCTTATCTTTTTTTACCGCTATATGCTCTGAATTGTCAGAAATGCCGGCATATATGGATGGAATAAACATTCTCGCTATTTCTTTTTTCTATAACGCTCTACAAATCCTTCAACATCTTGATCACTGTATTCCCCAACTGCAATTTTCTCAGTCAGGTCTATAGGACTTTTCTTATCCAGGGATTTTAAACTGATGGTTCTTTCTTTGATGTCCTTTAGCATTTCCACCGCATTACCAAATTTATTAAAACGTCCATAATGGGTGGGGCAGATATTGATCACCTCAATAAAACGGAAACCTTTCTCTTTTTTAATAGCCTTACTGATATAACGCTGAATCTTTTGTGGTTCTGCAATAGTACATTTAGCGACATAACCCGCTCCGGCACTTTTGACTAAAGCAGAGATATTAAAGGCATCTTCTATATGTCCTTCCCGGGAGGTAGAGGTAATGGAATTAAAGGGAGTAGTTGCAGAATATTGGCCCCCGGTCATACCGTAATTAAGGTTGTTAGACATTATTACAATAATATCAATATTTCGGCGTGCTGCGTGAATCAAATGATTGCCGCCAATAGTGGCGCCATCACCATCTCCTACTAAAGCGAATACCTGTAACCGGGGATTGGCTAATTTAATTCCGGTGGCTACTGCTATAGCTCTTCCATGTGTACCATGAAAGGTATGGGTGGTCAGATAATCATCTGCCTTACCCCAGCAGCCAATTCCGGTAACTGCTACTATATCCTCTCTTGCTAAATTATTCTCTTCCATAGCTCTGGTCATAGCTGTAAAAATAATTCCATTGCCACAGCCAGCACACCAGAAAAAAGGTAATAATTCTTCTTTAATATATTTTTTACCACTATATTTCATTATTCAGGCTCCTTAGCCAGGAATGCCAGTATATCCTCCGGCTGAATACTGATTCCGCCTAATTTATTTATGCTAACCAGATTTTTACCAGCACAATATTTTTGAATTTCTGATTTTAATTGCCCTGAGGATAATTCTGGAATCAGAATAAGCTTAGCTCTGGCAGCCAGTGTTTGCACAATCCGGGTTGGGAAGGGCCACAAGGTCTGAAGCTGCAAAACTCCAACCCTGATACCCATTTCCCGGGCTTTTTTCAGAGCAGCTAAGGATGGTCTGGTACTACAACCATATGAAATGATTAGAATTTCGGCATCGTGAGTATTGAATTCTTTATAAAGGATAATTTCTTCCTGGTAATTATCTATCTTATCAATTAAACGCCGAACCAGCTTATCATAGTTATCGGCATCAGCATTAGGATATCCATCAACACCATGTCCTGAACTATTTGCCCTGGTAATTAAAGAACTGCCAAAGGGAACAAAGAGCGGTACCAGATTATCAGCAGGCAGGTAGGGCTGAAAGTGTTCAGTTGTTAATGGCGCCTGTCTTCTATTAAAGATATCTATCTCATTAGGTCTAGGAATATCAACTGTTTCATACATTTTGCCGATAATGGCATCCACAGCCAGAAAAACAGGACAGCGAAAACGCTCGGCGAAGTTGAAAGCCTGGATGGTTAAATCAAAACATTCCTGCACAGAGGCAGGAGCAAGGGCAATTATCATATGGTCACCATGGGTACCATAACGAAATTGGAAAAAATCCCCCTGAGCTGGTTTGGTTGCCAGGCCGGTACTGGGGCCTGCCCTCTGCACATTGATAATCACACAGGGGGCTTCCACCATACAGGCCAGGCCGATATTTTCACTCATCAGAGACATCCCGGGACCGCTGGTGGCGGTATAGGCCTTGGCTCCGGTCATACTGGCTCCAATAACCGCAGCCAGACTCCCGATCTCATCCTCCATTTGAATAAAGGTGCCTCCCGCCTTTGGTAAATGCTGAGAGGCATGTTCAGCTATTTCGGAAGAGGGCGTAATGGGATAACCGGCATAAAAGGTGGCACCAGCCATTATGGCTGCCTCGCCTATAGCTATATTTCCCTGTAAAAAATAACGGCCTTCTTTATTACAAATCATGATCCAGTTTTCACTCCTTCCCGGCTTTCCTAATCTCAATGGCCATATCAGGACACATCATAATACAGAGGTCACAAAATATGCAATCATCAGGTTTTACAACCTGTGGGCCTTCCAGTTCATTAAATTGATAGACCTGCCTGGGACAAACATAGGCACAGATACCACATTTCTTACAAAAAATTTGATTAATACTAATTTCGGCCATTTTACGCTATCCGTTTAAAAATATTTTTCCTGCTTTTCAATATAATGGTTCATTTCCGAGTGTTATTCGGGCTAACAGGGTGGAGTAATATCTTCTTTCTGCTGAATCTGAACGTGAGTTTATCATTATTGGGACATCTGCGCCAAAAACAAGGGCACCAGATTTAGCCCTGCCATTAATTTTTAAACTCTTACCTAAAATATTACCAGTTTCCAGGTCAGGGACCAAGAGCAGGTCAGGGTCACCGGCAACCGGCGAATCGTCTAAACCCTTACCCTCGGCAGACTCAGGATCCATTGCTGTATCATAGGAGAGAGGGCCATCTATAATAAAGTGTCCCATCTGCTTACGTTCAGACATTTTAGCAAGACAGGCAGCATCTATGGTCGCCTGCATAGCAGGGTTTACCACCTCAACCGCCGCTAAAACTGCCACTTTGGGCTTAGGAATACCTAAAGCAGACCATAAGGGATAAGTATTTTTAATAATTTCAATCTTTTCCTTTAAACCAGGCGAAGGGATAATAGCTATATCGGAGATGCCTATAAATTTATGATAGGAATTCAATTCAAAAAGAGTTAGGTTGGAAAGCAGGGAATACTTTTTGATACCATTCTCTTTATCTAAAATAGCTCTTAAGAAATGCTCGGTTTTTAGATTACCCTTTGCCAAAATGTGAGCCTTCCCTTCCTTTATTATTTTTATGGCTTTCCGGGCTGACTCCTCATCGCTGGCAGTATCTTCTATATTATAATTTTCAACATTTTCGCCCATCTCTCTTAACATTTTTTCAATCTGCCGGGCATCTCCAACCAATATGGGCTCAAAAATAACTCCCTTTTGTAAAGCAATCTTTAATCCGTTTAAAACCTTCTCATCTCCGGCAGAAACCACCACCATCTTTACCGGTTTTAAACTCTGCACAGATTTTTCTAATTCAGCAAAACTTTTTATCATCACTAAACTCTCCTGCTATACCTGACCTAATTTGACCGGCCAGGTGAGATAATTCTCCTTACCGGCCAGGATTCTGGCAACCGTTTCAGCCAGTGCCTCATTCTCATTACTGCCAGGGTAGATAAAAATCTTACCTAGCTTCTTAATCTTTCTTTGCAATTCATTAATTAAAAACTGGTCATGGGCTAGACCGCCGGTAATAATAATACCATCAATCTCAAAATTCAAGACTGAAGCCATAGCTGCTATCTCTTTGGCTATCTGATAAGCCAAAGCATCATAGATAGTCTTAACTTTTTCATCTCCCTGGGCAGCTCTTTTTTCCAATTCCAGCATATTTTTGCTGCCTAAGTAAGCGTAAACCCCACCTTCGCCATAGAGCATACACAATAGTTCATCTTTTTGATATCTCCCTGAAAAACAGGCCTCTATCAAGGGAATGGGCGGTAATCCTCCTGCCCTTTCCGGAGTAAAAGGAGCTGATTCCATGCGATTATCATTGTCCACTATCCTCCCCTGCTCAATGGCTGCTATAGAAAACCCTCCTCCCAGGTGGGCTACCACACAGTTAACTTCATTGAAATTTTTACCGATTTGGGTAGCAAACTTATGTACTGTCGCCCTGATGTTTAAGGCATGGACAAAGCTAAACCTGGGGAAATCAGGATGACCGGATATTCGGGCTAATTCAGAAAATTCATCCACACTAACCGGGTCAACGATAAAGGCAGGAACATTACAGGTCTGGGCAATACGATAAGCCAAAGGGGCTCCTAAATTGGAGGCATGTTCATAGACCGGGGTAAAGAGAGAAAAATTAACCAGTTCTTCATTTATGATAATAGCTCCGCTGGGAACCGGGGTTAACATCCCGCCACGTCCGGCACAGGCAACTATATGAGCCTCCGGGGGCAGGAATTTATCTATAAATTGGCGAACCCTTTCTTCCCGATAATCAATTTGTTGGGCAACAGTGGAAAATTGGTGCAGGTCTGCTGCAGGATGTTCGATTGTTTCATCACTTATAATTTTTATTTTTTCACCAATCAGATGAAATAAGGCACATTTAGTAGTGGTTGAACCAGGATTGACGGTGAAAATTAATTTTTGCTTCTCCATATCAATATCAACATCAACACCTTAATTTATCTTAATCGAAAAATCTTAATACCCAGTCTTTTTTTGTTCTCAATAGTCAGAGCTTTTGTTTTATTAATAGAATCTGCAGGCTGTTTATCAATATAGATGGTAAAGCCAACAAAAAAGAGAATCAATATTCCCCAGATTATTAAATCAAGTCTTAAAAAGGAAGGTAAAAATATATTCATTGGTTATTTCTTTTCTCCTTCATAATGAATAAATGGTGGTAACTCACTTGCTGTTTGACTGGTCCACTTGGAGCGCCAGCTTATAAAAATAAAGGTAAGCAGGCTTAAAATGGCACACCAGGTAGAGATATGTAATCTAAAAATGGCTTCAAAATTAATGGGGAATTTAAACTGATACATAACTCCACCGATTAAAGCTACCCATAAACTGTAGTAAGCTGCATCAGGATGGGATCTCTTCCACCACAAGCCAAAAGCCACACAGATCATTAAGGCACCACGAATGGAATAGACAAAGAAGGATTGTTGTAAAATTTTAGGCAGGGTCATAGCACCAAAGGAGGAGCTGATTCCAATGATTAAAATCCAGAGTCTGGTCCAGCGGGATAAATAACGGTCATCGGTATTCGGGTGCAGCCATCTTTGCCAGATATCTTTTGCCATAATAGAGGCACAACCAAAGAGTATCCCGGCTACTGTGGAAATCAAGGCAGCAAAAATTCCCGCTATACCAATACCGCCCACCACAGGATGAATACTCATCAAGGCCTCTCCTAAAGCTAATTTGGGATTGGTGGTCATACCTGCAGCGCGGGCAAATAAACCTAAAGAACCAGTCCAGATGCTTAAAGGTAGGATTAAAATTGCCGCCAGTACCGGTGCCAGACGGGCAATTTTCCAATTTTTTGCTCCAAAGGAATAGTTGATGGTAGCCTGTGCTGCCGGTATACCCAGAATTCCACCGACAAAATATCCTAACACTGACATTGCTCCCAAGCTAAAAGGGCTAAAGAGAGCAGCAGAATCAAGGCCAATTCCATTCAAGGCATTTGATAAACCGGCATAACCGGAAAGTCCTGCTGCAGTTGCCAGGAGAGGGATCTCTTTTTTCATTACCCACCAGAAGGCAATTGGAATGCCTGTCCCTATGGTAAACATAAAGGCTACACTGGTAAAGGCAACTGACCACATTCCAGCTGCCAGAAGGTATAAGGTCATAGCTATACCGCATACTAAAACACTGATCTTTAAATCGAGTCCGGTAACGCTTGCTACCAGAGAACCCATAGCGGTCATCTGTATAATGGTAAAAAACCAGTATCCTATTACATTCAGCACAGAGGCAACTTTCCAGGTCTTTATGTCATAGAGATAGTAAAGAAGTTCCGGTACGGTAACCACATTGTATTTGCGGTAATAATGAGCAAAGGCTACTCCAAAGAGTATCAGTCCAAAAGAGGAAGCAATATGGTACCATATTACTCCCATTCCCTGATTGAAGGCGACTTCAGCGGTACCTATGGTTCCCAATCCCCCCATATACTCAGCAGCAATGGATACTGCTACATACATGAGTCCTAAATTACGACCGGCAACCAGAAGGTCATCTGAGGCTTTGACCTTGCGTAAGGCTAAAACACCTAAAAAAATAATGAAAGCAAAGTAGACGATTAAGATTAAAAACTGGATAGACATATCGTTTATTATTACTCCTAATCTAAATCTAAATCCCTAACAGGGTAAGAATAATACTGAGGATAAAGATTATCAGATAAAA
>JAKPKS010000302.1 GCA_029553585.1 Candidatus Atribacteria bacterium
CTGGATTTCAATAGTGGCAAAGTGATCGTTTTCTTAGGTTATTGCCAGGGAGTAAACCTGAAATAATCACTGTTCATTAATACCGGAGAAAGACTCGTGCTGGTCGATGGATTAGGCCTGATCAGATTCTTTCTTTCTGGAATGTAGTTACTTGCTGAAAATATTAGATTTAACTGATTATCAATCATAATGCTGCTTGTTTGGTTAAAAATAAACATTTTCGTTTAACCAACCGGTCTTTGAGCTCATTTACCGGCTCCAGACCGGTTGGTTACCCAAGCAGCTACAAATTCATTTACACAAAATTATTTACACGCCCATGCTTTCTATTTATAATCATGCACTTTAATTCCATAAATCCTATTTAAATCAACATAATCATAATCATATACTCTCTTTAGACTATCTGCCTTCGGATTTTTTATTCTTTTTCCTCTCTGTATATCTAAAGATTCTAAAATTTGGTACTCCAACAGCAATGAATCATTTGAGGAATAAACACAAATATCTGTTTCTAAATCAATTACTTTAAACTTATTATAAATGGATATTTTATAAGAATACTTATCTTCTGTATTCCAGACTATCCCAATATAATTCCTGTAATTTACTGTTTTTATAAAGTTATCTTTGGGAGCAAATATCCAATAATATTTACCTGGCACTATATAGCAATCATTACCTATACGCTGCCAAATAGTAATAAACTCAGTATTATTATTGTTGCTAATAAAATGCCTTTTATAATCTATTTGATAATAAACTATTGTAACTATCGTAATTATTACAATAGTTACAATAATCCTTCTTTTTCTAAACTGATTCTTCTTTTTCATTTTCCTGAGGGCCCTACATCCATACCATATTTTCGGCGTGCATAGCCTAATGCTTGCGCATGCGTGCTTTGTCTACCTTCTCCAGACACAAAATGACTTTTTAGAGCAGACTTGATTTTTTCCAAACCATCAAATCCAAATCGAGCTTGCTTCCAAAATAATCCTTGAGATGCTGCATAATATCCAGCAGAAAAATTCCCTGCATCTCTAGCTGAAGCATATACTTTGGTGCCATCTTCTTTTCTGTAAAACTCTGACCCTCTATGATGATTCTCTCTATCATTATTCTCAGGGTCTCCATTTCTCTTGAAATCATACTTTTTTGCCGTCAGTAGCATTCTCCATATATTCACCTAATTCTATACCATCAGCCTCTCCCATAAACTTCTTAACCAGGTCTCCTGATTCCGTAGAATTAACATCAAAAGTCCCTTCCCATCCAACTTGGTCTTCTCTATCTTGTTTATCTTCATTATAAAATGAAAACATTGTTAAAGATTACCCTATACTCTTTCCTGGTTTGGAAAAGCTTCCATCTTTGTTTTGAGTAACAATATATATCCCTCTATCTTTATCTTCTAAATTACCACCAACAACTTTATAAGTTCCATCTCCATTATCAGTAACCCAAGTTGACATTCCATCAGGGTCTATGAATTTTATTGGATTATTCATCACATATGCATAAGGGCTATGACTATAATATTCTTCCGCCAATGGGTCAACCGTTGTCCACCTCCCTATTTGCTGGTCATAGAACCTTGCGCCGTAATCCTGTTAGTCTACTCCCAAAAAACTACACTTCAAAAGGCTTCAGGAACTCCAAAGCCGGGTGTCATTCAAAGAACGTTCTGATGTTTAAAGATACCTTTTTTCTTTTTAACTGAACCGCGTATCTCCGGTCTTATCCTTTGCAGGTACTCTTGAAACTCTATCACCTGGCAGGCGTCAATAGATAATGTCCGGCCCGCTTCATGACTGCTCCCGGGGATCCGGACAAGCTAAAGCGTTTAAACGATATG
>JAKPKS010000207.1 GCA_029553585.1 Candidatus Atribacteria bacterium
TTACTCTGTAACTTGAATTAATTTCCCTAATTTTTGAGGTAAGGAAAAGTACCCACAAGTTGTTGACACGAACCTTTTCCTTGAAACTATTTACATAAAGCTAAATAAATGTTAAAATGTAATAAAAATATTGTAACTAATATGCCCAAAGATATTAGATAAAAGGGGGAGCGCTATGCTACCCCATTTTTTTTAATTATATATCTTAAGATTTGTGGCAGATTGATACTCTGTACTTACTTATCAAATGTCGCTAAAAAATATAAAAAATATAAAAGAGGTGAAAAAGATGACAGGAGCAGAACATTTAGTCAGGAAAGGTATTCTGGATCTAAAACCATATATTCCCGGTAAACCAATAGAAGATGTACAAAGAGAATTGGGGCTGATCGAAATTGTAAAATTAGCTTCCAATGAAACATCTATCGGACCCTCGCCTTTGGCGGTAGCGGCAGTCCAGCGGGAGGTGTCAACCATTAATCTTTACCCAGAGGGTACCAGCCGTTTATTGAGAGAGAAGTTGGCTAAAAAATTCAATATCGGGGATGATTATTTTATTATTGGAAATGGTGCAGATAATCTGATCAGTCTTACCGGTATGGCTTTTATTAATAATAATGATGAAGTTATTACCGGGGAGGTGACCTTTCAGGCTTATGAAACCATTACCAAAATAATGGGGGGAGAGTATATTCCCGTTAAGCTGAAGAATTACTATTTTGACTTAGAGGCTATCGTCGCTTGTATTACCCCGAAAACTAAAATGATATATTTCTGCAATCCCAATAATCCAACCGGCACTATGGTCAAAAAAGATGCAGTAGAAAAAATGATGGAAGCAGTTCCAGATGATGTTATTGTGGTTTTCGATGAAGCCTACTGTGATTATGTTGATGATAAAGGGTATCCCGATAGTCTTCCCTATGTGCTGGAAGGGAGAAATGTAATTATCCTGCGTACTTTCTCTAAAATCGCAGGAATTGCAGGCATTAGGGTAGGTTATGGTATTGCCAGACCTGAAATTATCGGTTATCTAAGACGGGTAGTAGATCCTTTTACCACCAATCGCTTAGGACAGGCAGCTGCCCTGGCTTCCCTGGATGATACTTCACATTATCAGCAGGTCTTAGCAGCTAACAGAGAGGGCAAAAAATACCTTTACCAGGAGTTAGATAAACTCCATTTATCTTACCTTCCCACTGAAACTAATTTTATTTTTATCGATTTAAAGCGAGATAGTCAATCATTTTTTGAACAGTGTTTAAGAAAGGGAGTTATTATAA
>JAKPKS010000215.1 GCA_029553585.1 Candidatus Atribacteria bacterium
ACACCTAAAAAAATAATGAAAGCAAAGTAGACGATTAAGATTAAAAACTGGATAGACATATCGTTTATTATTACTCCTAATCTAAATCTAAATCCCTAACAGGGTAAGAATAATACTGAGGATAAAGATTATCAGATAAAACAGTAGAAAAGGTTTATCGGTCTGATCAAATAGGACTATCTTATTCTCGCTATCCTCAGTCACAATTTCGTTTAATAAATCATTTCTATCCATAACTTTTTAATTTTTCAAATTACCTTTCGATTATTACTATTATTACTATTCAGTATAGAAGGTGAAGGGCGAGATAAACGATTGATTATATTTTGTTCTGCACTCTTTTAATCTCTCAATCTGCTCTTCCAGTTCTCGGATTAAAGCAACAGGCAGATTAGTTTTAGTAAAAATCTCCTTTATCCTATCCATTTTTACCAGATATTTGTCAATCCTTAAAGAAAACTGAGCTATATATTCTTCCTGGGAATATTCTCTTTTTAGATTATTCTTAGCTATTTCTTTTAAATCTTCAAATTTGGGAATTAAACCAACTGGAGTGTCAATAGCAGTATATTCTTGATTTACCCTTCCATTAGCCCATAAGACCCACAGAAGATTATATACCTTGGGAGTCATAAAATTACCTTTTTCATCTTTTAAAAAATAGTTAGTAGCAAAAATCTTGGGGATTCTCTTTAAACTATCTTTAAAGGAGAAGTGTCTTTCAATGTAATCAGCAAAAGGAATGGATAGAAAATCGAGGATAGCCATTGGATCATGCTCTCTAACACCCTGTTTCCCAAGTGTGGCGGCAGTTGTTTCTGATTCGAGTATAGCTCCCATAAATACACCATGTTCCCAGGTGCGTGATTCTATAATAGGCAGGGAGGTATCAGAATCCCTTCCTCCATAAAAGAAGCCATCTATGGGAACCCCGGCAGGATTTTCTGCCTCTGAATCAATATTATCTAATTCAGATAATCGTATGGTATATCGGGCATTTTTGTGTGAAGGATCTATAACTTTTCTATCTTTATCTTTTTTACCCTTGAACCACTGACCGCTATAGTTAATCCCCTCTTCAGGAATTTCTTTCCCCATCCCCAGCCAATAAGGAATTTTGTCATTGATAAGCACATTTGAAAAGATTATTTCTCTTGGTGTAGTCAAAGCTTTATAAATAAGTGGGTCCTCTTTTTCATTAACATCAGCGATAATACCGAATATTCCTCTTTCCATATTAACTGCCCTGACTTCACCATCTATTTTCTTGAGAAAGGCTATATCATCACCAATAATAGTCTGTCCAGGCAGCATAGCAGTACTGGTTTTACCACAGGCACTGGGGAAGGCTCCGGTAAAGTAAGTTGTTTTGTCCTTCTTACCATGAACACCCATAATAAACATATGTTCAGCCAGCCATCCTTCCTGATGTGCCCTGCGAATAGCTAAACGAAAAGACAACTTTTTCAACCCCACAGAATTTCCTGCATATTGGCAATTGACCGTGTAAACACTGTTATCTTCCAAATCAATATATACTCTTCTCTTGTCTACATCTGCACTGACATTGTCTTCCAGTCTTCCAGCAGAATGCAAAAAATAAAAGAATTGATTTGTTCCATTTAAGGCCTTAAATCCTTCATAATTATTCCTATAAAGCAAATCTTCGCTATGTGCCACATAAGCTGAATCTGTGATTTGTAAAGCGGGTATTGAAAAGGAAGAGTTAGTGGGACCTAATGAAAAAAAGCGCACCAGCATCTCTTTGCCCTTCATACTTCCTGCAAAATAGGACCTGATTTCCTCTAAACCAACCTTTTTGTCAATTGAATTAATATTAATACCCCAATTCACTTTCTGGGGTAAAAGATATCTAGTATTTGCTTTATCCCTGCCCTGATCATAATAACCATCAAAATGGACAGTATGACCGGATAATCTTAATTTTTCCTCTTCTTTGTTTTTTAAGGCAAGTTCTCTGATATATTGAATGTCTTCGGGGTTATCAGTAATGACACTTACACTTTGTGGCTGACATAGCTCTATTGCCTCTTCGATACGTTGAATAACAAAAGGATTGGCAAGAGCTTCTAACTTCTTTTTATTGATTTGTTCCACTATTACATTTCCTTTCTCTCCCAATAAAAATAGTTGGAATTATTTATTTACTTCTTATTATAACATTAGAAGGTTCTTATTTTATGGTATTCAATAGAGGTATATTTGTCAATAATATTTGACTCATTAAGGTAGTAGCAAATATTCCATAAATTATTTTGACCAATTATTAGTGCTAGGTGCTTTTTGAAAGGTACCGGCAGAATACCCTAATAGTTTTTGGGCAATATCGGCAAACAGAACCGGGTCGCCACTGATAAAAAAATAATCTTCCTGTTCAGGGTTGGTCTTATTGATCAAATGGTGTTGACTAAGCCAGTCTTTAACCTGTTTCACAGTAGCTTCTGCAGGATCAACTAAAGCTATTTTTGAGTCTATTTCCTCCTCAATATACTTTTTTAGAAAAGGGTAGTGGCTACAGCCCCAGACCAAGGTATCAATGCCATTCTTGAGCAATGGCTCTAAACACTCCCTCAACAGCCCTTTTATTACCGCCTCATTTTTTAACGCTTCTTCTTCCATCTCTCTGATAATCTGATTACTGCAGGCATTACTATAGGTAATTATAGATGGGTCCATATCTTTAATCATTTTTTCATAGCTCTGATTACGGATAGTAACTGCTGTCCCTACAATCCCGATTTTCTTGTTTCTGGTTTGTCCTACTGCCTCCTGTACGCCGGGCTTGATTACCCCCATAATAGGTATATCAAACTTTCTCCTGACTTTATCCAGAGCGGCCGCTGTAGCAGTATTACAGGCAATTACCACCATTTTTACATCTTGTTTTAGCAGAAAATCTATGATGGAAGTAACATAGCTCAAAATCTGGGCATCAGCCTTCTCACCATAGGGAGTATTAGCGGTATCCCCAAAATAGATCATATGTTCCTGAGGCAGTTGTTTCTTAAATTCCCGGTATACACTCAACCCACCCAAACCAGAATCCAATAAACCTATCGATTTTTTTTCTTCCTCCATCTCCAACCTCCCAATATACAAAACTATTTATGTTTTTACTTAATTATTTTAACATCCCAGTATGTCAGATCAAAATGCGGGTAACACTTCTTATATTAATTTGCAGTAATTTTATTTTCAGTCCTTCTTTAAATCTTTCTTTTAACCAATCAATCTTCAGATTATAGTACTCATGTTTGGGATTGATAAAGCAGATTATCTGTGGATATCCCGACAAATTATTTTCGTTAATTTCAATTATTTGATAACTCATATCCTGTTTTATCCTTGCTTTAACTCTTAAATCTTTTTAGTATTTTACCACCATTGATATAAAAGTACATTTATAGCTGATTATCCCTTGCTAGGTCTACTCAAATACTTCTTTCTGCACAGCCGTCTGATTGTATTAAGCATTAAATCAGAACTTTTTTGCTTTGGGTTATCATAGACTAAAATAAAAAATGGATAATAGCAAAAATATTTTTACTAAACCGGTTTCTTTTTTCACTTAAATTTTGTGAAGGTTATCGAAATTTATGTTCCTGATTATATCCCTAATTAAGGTGCCATTTTTTTATCAAACTATATTTTACAAAATCATTGACTACCAATGGAAATAAAAATGCATACCCCATCACCATCAGCGTTATATTTAAGGGAATTGCTGTAAAACCGAGTAGACCAAAAGTCACCAGAAATATTCCTAAACAGACATCTGCCAAAATAAACCCAAGGAAAACTTTTCCTGGTACAGAGTCCCAAAAGTGCCCTTTCTCTCTCATAGCTAATAAGGAAAATATGGCAAAAAAGAAGAATACTACAAATCCAAAAGTTTCCAGCATTCCAGGAGTTTGAGCCAGATTTAAATAATTTATTCCAAAATAGAAAAGCACTAATGCCTCTGCCACCATCATTAAACCCAGTACTGTGGCTATTTTGGTCAATCCTTTAAAGTCCCATACCGTAGGGTTTTTGGACCATCTAACATTATCAGTTGCTAATGATATTTTTATAAAATCGGTCATAAAGGTTATGAGCAGCATGGCAGTAGCAGAAATAACAAACTTATTCCAGATTAGAAAAGCAAAGACTACCAGGACTACTTTGAGAATGGTCCTGGATATCTTATTAAGTATCCAGGTATTGAGGCGCTGAAACATCATTCTACCTATTTGAATGGGAATAAGAATGTCAACCAATCCCTTTTCAGTCAACACAATGCTGGCAGCACCTTTAGCAACATCAGTCGCAGAACTCACAGCTATACCGACTTCGGCCTGTTTTAAAGCCGGCGCATCATTAACCCCATCACCAGTCATACCCACAACATGCCCTTTGGTCTGAAAATCTTTTACCACTAAATATTTATCTTCCGGATAAATCTCGGCAAATCCGCTGCTTTCCTCAGCCAGCTCAAAGGCATCTATAGAATTAGTTTCATGTAGTTTTTTCCATTCAGGAGTTTTTATTATGCTATTGCCAATACCTACCTCCCGGGCAATTTCCTGGGCAATAGGAAGGGCATCACCAGTCAGCATTTTAACCTCCACTCCTAGATTTCTGATCTCCTCTATTACTCTTTTGGAATCAGATCTGGGCGGATCATGTAAAGCTGCTAACCCTATTATTTCAGGACATACCTGGTTTTTGGTCTCCCGGGCTACAGCCAGTGTTCGATATCCCTTTTTTGCCAGCTCATTAATCTCAGTTTCTATCTTATCTTTCTCTTTTGCTTCAAGGCCACAAATTTCCGACAAAATCTCAAATGAACCCTTCATTACCCTGAATTCCTCATCACCTTTTTTAACCAATGCTTCCGTCCGACGGGTTAGGGGATCAAAAGCAGTAAAACTCTCTTGCCAAAAATTTCCATAAGGAAGAGCTTCTTCCCGGGCGGCATTTAGGAAAGCAAGGTCTATAGGGTCTTGATTTGCCTCCTTAGAAGCCAAAGATCCATATAAGAGGACATCTTCTTCACTGTAATCGTGGAAAGGAACAATCTTTGCGATAGTAATTTTATTAATCGTTATGGTACCGGTTTTATCCACACAAAGAATATCCATATGACTGGCATCATCGATAGCATTCAAACGGGTTACCAAAACTCCTGATTTTGCCAATTCCATAGAACCTAAGGCCATACTGACTGTAAACATGGCCGGCAAAGATACCGGAATTGCACCAAGCAATAAAACCAGCGCCAAGGGGATAATTTCCAGTAAGTTTATTCCGTGCAGTAAGGAAACAATCAAAGCAGTCAACAATAATATCCCTACAATGGTCAGAAGCAATTTGACCATCTGAGAGATAATTGTTTCTATATGTAGCTTCGGTCTGGCTATTTGAACCAACTGAGCCGTTTTTCCAAAATAGGTATTGATTCCGGTTAAAATTACCAGCCCGGTGGCCTCTCCCCTGGTAATTATAGAACCTGAATAGATGATTTCCTGGGGCTTTTTTCCTACTTCCAGTGATTCCCCAGTCAAAGCTGACTGATTTACTTCAATTACACCTCGTATTATTTTGAGGTCTGCAGGTACAAAATCACCGATTCTAACTCTGATAATATCTCCCGGCACCAATTCTCTGGCAGAAACTATTTTCCAAACCCTGTCCCGCAAGACTTTTGCACTAATCTGTAATTTATTCCTCAAAATCTCAATGGCATGAGCAGCATTTTGTTCCTGGACAAAACTAATCAAAGCATTAAAAATGAGTAGTCCTAAAACTATATAGGCATCCGATTTTTTGTGCAAAAACCAGGAAAGAAGGATGATAAGTTCGAGCATCCAGGCGGTAAGACCCCAGAATTTAGACAAAAAGTTTAAAAGCGGATTTGTTTTCTTTTCCGGCACTTCATTGTATCCGTTTTGTTTCAGCCGGCTTTCGACATCAGTTTGTGTTAATCCAGTAGCTAAATCAGTTTTGAATAGTTTGAGGGCTTCTTCGGTACTTAATTGACTAAAATCAACACCATTCTTATTGTCGCCCATAATTTTTCTTCTATTTTTCCAACAGATTTTGTAACAATTATACCACTGGAAAAATTAGAAAGCTTATTGGAGTCTGAAATAAATTTAAAGCAGAAATTTTGACAGGTTATCTGACGGTGTGCTTTTGACCGAAATTCGAATATTTTTTGATGAAAACCCTGAAAACTAATTTGGACTCGGCAGGGCAATTCCTTTCCTTTTTCACCTCCGAATTTCGCACCAGTTGAAAACTGGCGTGCCACCTTTTTATTTAGCTATGATCAAAACTTCTTTCGAATTTCCATTGCTCAAAACATACTTATAATCAAGTTTTTTTACTTCGATTGAATTTTTATATTTCTTCAACATCTTTACTAATTCATCAATAGTGGGCGTTCCGTCATCGCGGTAAGAAACAACCAAAATTGAATCTTTAAATTTATCGAACAATTTTTCAAAAGCTTGATGTATTTCGCCTTTATTACACCATTCATTTTTGCCATTTTTGATTTTTTTATGTTTAGATTTTTCATCAATCAATTTTGGCCATTCTTTATAAAAGACAATTCCTTCAAGGAAATGGTAAAAATCAAAATAATTTAGGCCATTTCCTTTAGCTGAAATATATGGGGTGTCAATATAAACTAAATCAGTTTTAATATCTAAATCAAAAATGTCAGAATGAAATGCTTTATTCCTTTTTTTATTATCAAAAACGGCATTATTGCCTTCCTCAATAAATTTTCTAAAATGATCTTCGAACGGAGTATCCCAAGTTTTTTTGTTTCCAAAACTTCGCTCAACTTCTGCAGTTCTGATATAAAGATTTTTTCGATGAAATAAGTTATACGGACGTTTTATTATACAAGCCTGAAAAAGCGCATAATAGGCTAATGACTGCTTGTATTCACCTTTTAGTTGCCCAATGTTTTTTATAACAACATCAAGCCATTTATTTTCTTCATCTGTAAAATAAATATCGTGAAAAGTATCGTAAACAAATGTTGGGTATTTTATCTTTGGGTGTTTTTTCAAAATAGAATCAATATCTTTGTCGGTTAATGTGATTTTTGAATTTTCAATTATTGCAAGCCCAACATAGTGATTGAATTTTAAAGAATCATTATAAAAAACTTGTTTGTCATTTTTTTTGAACATGTACCCAACACAACCAGTACCGCCAAAGGCATCAAGAACAGAATCAAATTTTAAATCCTTAGTATAGTAATCAATCCATTTAAGAATTTTATATTTACTACCCTGATAGCGCGTTGACGGCAAAATACCAACTTTACTAGCGGGCAAATCGCTAAAAAGTTTTGACTGTTGTTCCTTTACTTTGGTCATAATACTATACATTTTTTATATTCCTATATTTCAAATATTCTTTTAGATTTGTATAAGGCGGTTTTCTTAATTTTGCGCTTCGAGACATTTCAACGGTCATGTAATTCATCCAAAAATCATCAAAGATTTTTACGCTCAATTTTGAAAATGGTCCCGCACCCTCTTTGAGTTCGGCAATTTTGACACAAGAACCAATATTTTTAGTATTTCCACTTCCAGGGCGGTCTTTGGCTATTTTATATTTTTCCTGAACGATAAAATCAAAATCTTTTACCACGGATAAAATTTCCTCTAAATCATCTATTGTATAGACTTTATTTTCATCAATAAGGTCTTCTTTCTGAGTATAAATAACACCTAAAATATAATGCTTGCTGTATTCTTTATATGGGAAAGTTATATTTTTATTTGAATCCCTAAATCTGAAATATCCGGTAAACGCTCCGAGAGTAAATCCCGATACATTGCCATTTTTTTTCCGATAAGTGCTTTTAAGATCAAGCGCGATTTTTTGTTTATCTTTTGTTATGAAAGTAACATCGGGATAATGATTTTGCTCGGCACAAAAGCGCATTTCAAACCCATTTTCTTTTGCAAATTTCTGAAGAACGGGAAACATCATCAGTTCGATAATTTTCGAAACAACTTTAGTATCAACCGAAATTGTATATATGTTTTTAGCCACATCAATAAATCCCTTAACAGACCAGTCGCCTGAAGGAGTGGCAAGGACTTTGCGAAAATCTTCCGTGTGTTTTAATAAACTTTTTTGAAAATTATCTAATTCCATAAGATTATTTGTTTAAATCATAACTTTGTTTAATAAGCGCAAAAACGGCGACAAGCTCGTTTTCTTTTTCAAGCTTCACCTCATAGTCGCCATTGCCCCAATGCCCGATCATTTTGGGCTTTGTTAAATCACGAGCCAAACTTTGCGGGTCATTTAGTTGCCCACTTTTTACATTCAAGAAAATTTTAAGCCCATATTGCTTTACAACAATATCAGTGAAATTGGTTGATGTTTTATAAGCAATATATTTTGCTTTTGCTTCCTCGATTATATTTTCATCAAGTGACAATATTTTTTCTCGCAAAGTTTGAAAAAGATTGACTGTTTGTTTATCAATTCCCGACAGATGATCGTCAATAGAATATGTTTTTTGTAGTCGCTCAATTTTTTCTTTTCCCTGTTTTGCTTTTTTAATTATGCCTGATGTCGAAATTCTGACTTTTTGGTAATTTTCTGGTTCAACATACAAAATATTTTCGTCATAAATGCGATGACGCAAAAGTTCAACATTTATTGGCAAAATGTCTGCTGTATCAAGATCAAATTTGTTGTAGCTCTCGGCAATACAGATAACCCGAGGAGAATCCCAATCAATCTCAATATCTACTTTTTTGTTTTGGCACAAAATTTCAAAATCAGCTTTATGGTCAAGAAGCCAGCGTAAATATGAAAGTCCTTGATTGATAACATTGCCGTTTTGGTTTTTCTTGTATTCAATAATACAAGGCGAGCCGTTTTTATCTATGCCAAGAGTATCAATTCGTCCGCCAAAACTTGTTGAGTATTCGTGAGCAAGAAAAATAATATTCAAAATTTCTTCTAAATTTGCTTCAAAGATTTCTTGAAGATTACGCTCTAAATCAAGATCGCGAGCGACTAATTTTTTAACTGTTGAATTGTTAATTTTGAATAGTGCCATAGTTTTATTTCATTAAATCATCAAGCGAAACGCCGAGAGCGTCCGCTATTTTTTTAACTGTTTCAATAGTTGGGTTAGGGGTAGAACCAGCTTCAATTTTGGCAATAGTATGAAAAGCCAAATCTGCTTTTTTTGAAAACTGATCCTGCGAAATACCGAGCTTGTTTCGATATTTCTTTATATTTTCACCAATTGTGGATTTTTCCTTTGATATATTCGTATAGTTTTACTATGTATAGTTGTATAGTATTAAAATTAGCACTTATCAATAGTTAGTATATGAAATTTTTAGCATTTAGTCAAAGAAAAATTTTAGGGAGTTCCTTAGCGTTGCCCGCGAATGGGTTGGGCGGGTCAAGGGCAACAACTTCTTCGGTGGCGCATTTTGCTTTGCAAAATATGAAATTCGGAAGCGAAAAAGGAAAGATTCAAAAACCCGCCCACAGGATGGGTCTGGGGAGGAATGAGGGCGGGAAGAAAGCCGAGGCAGGGCAATTCCTTTTCCCCAGAAAAATAGTTTGCCCCGCCGACCTGTCCGCCATAGCTTTAACGGAGGCGGAGTCCAAATTAGTTTTCGGGATTTTCTCAAAAAGATTGGTTCGAACTTCCGCATTGTCGACCGCACTTTATTTTTGGATTTGAAAAATGCCTTCAAAATTGCGGAAAAATACCATACCGAGGCAACATCTTTCAATTTTGCTGAAAGTACAATTTGGCGGAGGGACTGGGATTCGAACCCAGACAGCTTACGCCTACACCGGTTTTCAAGACCGGCCCCTTGCCATTCGGACATCCCTCCGCAAACAGTTTAAAAAATATTAAAATATATGTGCAGTAAAATTCTACCTCAACTGGGAATTTTATGCAATCCATTCATATAGGAACGCAGGGCATCTGGAATTACGATAGAGCCATCCTGTTCCTGATAATTTTCTAAAATAGCTACCATAGTCCTGCCTACCGCGATACCAGAACCGTTAAGGGTATGAACAAATTGTACTTTTCCGCTTTCTTCTTCCCGATAGCGAATATTGGCCCGGCGGGCTTGAAAATCAGTGCAATTACTGCAAGAGGATATTTCTCGATATTTCCCCTGAAAGGGTAGCCAGACCTCCAAGTCATAGGTTTTGGCAGCCGAGAAGCCCATATCCCCGCTGGAAAGTACTACCCTCTGATAGGGAAGTTCCAGTCTCTCTAAAATTACCTCTGCATTCAGAGTTAATTTTTCCAGCTCTTCAAAAGAGTCTTCTGGTTTACAAATTTTTACCAGTTCAACTTTGTCAAATTGATGTTGTCTGATTAGCCCTCTCACATCCTTGCCATAAGAGCCGGCTTCTCTTCTAAAACAGGCAGAATAAGCGGTATAGTAAAAAGGCAAGTCAGCCTCGATTAATATCTCATCCTGGTGTAAATTAGTCAAAGGCACTTCAGCCGTAGGAATCAGGTATAAGTCATCACTGGTTTTAAATAAGTCATTCTCAAATTTGGGCAGCTGGCCGGTACCCATCATAGTATGGGCATTGACCAGAAAAGGTGGAAGGATCTCCTGATAATGGTGTTCACGGGTGTGAATATCCAGCATAAAATTAATTAAAGCCCTTTCCAGCTGTGCTCCCCATCTTTTCAGAACAGTAAAACGGGCAGCAGAGATTTTGGCGCCTCTTTCAAAATCTAAAATATCCAGTTGTTCACCTAAATCCCAATGTGGCTGTGGTTCAAAATCAAACTCTTTTGGTTTGCCCCATTGTTTAACTACCTGATTACTCTTCTCATCAGGACCAACCGGTACACTCTCATCAACTATATTGGGTAGCTCCAGCAAGATGTCTTCAATCTGCTGGTCTATAGCCCTGGTTTCATTATCCATTTCCTTTATTTTATTGGATACTTCCCGCATAGCATCTATCTTTTCCTGAGCATTAATTTTTTCTTTTTTAAGTCGGGCAATCTCTTCAGACACCATATTTCTTTCTTGTTTAAGAGCGCTGGCTGTAAAGATAATCTTACGGCGTTTCTCATCCAATTCTAAAATATTATCGATACTACCTGTATCCTGCCCTCTCTTTTTGAATGCATCTTTAACTTTTTCCGATTCAGAACGAATTAGTTTTAAATCCAACATCTTTTGACATCCTCCTGGACTACTCTATTACTATTACTCTGTTATTTTATCCTTTTATTACCCCTAAGGGACGTAACCTTGCCACTTTAATTGAAATTCCACTCTGGTCCACCACATTGACCACCTCTGAGACATCCTTATAAGCCTCAGATACCTCTTCAGCTAAGGTCTTTCTGGTTCTCGCTTTAACTATAATACCTCGAGCCCTCAACTCCTCGGTAATATTTCTGTTTTTTACTTCCCTGATAGCAGCTCCCCTGCTAAGCACACGCCCTGCACCATGACAGGTGGAACCAAAGGTTTCCACCATAGCTTTCTCCTGTCCGACCAATACGAAGGATTGGCTTCCCATATCTCCAGGAATTAGAACCGGCTGGCCAATCTCCTGGTACTGTGGAGGTAAATCGGGATGCCGCGGCGGGAAAGCTCTGGTAGCACCTTTCCTATGAACACACAATTTTACTTTTGCATCTTCAAATTGATGCTCCTCTATTTTGGCAATATTATGAGCAACATCATAAACCAGATCGAGGCCAAGCTCTTCCTGAGACATTCGAAATATTTGCCCAAAAACCCCTCTGGTCCAATGGGTGATACATTGACGATTAGCCCAGGCAAAATTGGCTGCACAGCACATTGCCTCATAATAGCCTCTTCCCTCCGGAGAATTGATGGGAGCACAAGCCAATTGCTTGTCTGGAAGATTGATTTTGTACTTTTGTACCGCTTTTTGCATAACGGCAAGCTGATCAGTACAGACCTGGTGTCCAAAGCCCCGGGAACCGGTATGAATCAGTACAGCGATAGCACCCTCTTCTAATCCCATTTTTTTCGCCACCTCTGGCAGGAATACCTTGTCAATTACCTGCACTTCCAAAAAATGGTTTCCCGAACCTAAGGTACCCAATTGGGTTCTCCCGCGTTGAATAGCCCGGTTACTGATAACTTCCGGGTTGGCTTCTGACATTTTTCCTTGTTCCTCGGTAAATAAAATGTCTGCCTGCTTTCCATATCCATTCTGAACCGCCCATTGCGCACCATCGGTCATAACTCTTTTAGATTCACCCACATCCAGTTTAATTATTCCTTCCGAACCAACACCTGATGGAATTTTCCGATAGAGAGATTCTACCAGCTGATTCATCTTATCTTTGATATCTGCATGTTTTAGATTGGAACGAAGCAATCTCACCCCACAGTTGATATCAAATCCCACTCCTCCCGGTGATATTACTCCATCTTCTAAGCGGGTAGCGGCTACACCACCTATAGGAAAACCGTACCCCCAATGAATATCCGGCATGGCTAAAGAGAAACCAACTATCCCTGGCAAAAACGCCACATTAACTACCTGTTCCAGGGCCTGATCTTTAAAGATATCCTGTAAAAGGCTCTCTGAGGCATAAATACGTCCATCAACCAGCATACCGGGACGATAATCTTTCGGTATATCCCAGATGTAAGGTGCTTTCTGTTTTAATATCCCTTCCCATTTATCTTTCATAAAATCAACCCCCCTTCTTTGATTATAGAGCTAAAAAATGGTCAATAATAACAATTTATGCACGTAACTTTATTATCCTCACTTAAAATGTTATAGTATCTCATCTTAAATATCAAATAATACGGTTGCCTCCCATTCCCCGTTGGGCAGCTCATGAACTAGTAAATTATGATAGGTAACTGCCTTGATTTCCTGAACTATCTGATAGGGAGAGTGCTCAATCTTAATTCCTCTTACCCTGGTTTTAATCATTTCATCGGTCAAAGATATAATTTCATAATCCTCAAAGAGGACAAATTCAGTAAAATAGATATAGAGTAGATCATCCAGCCAGGCAACAAGCAAGTCTTCCATATTGGCAGCCTTGCTTTCAATATCAAAATATTTTTTTGATCTATCTGGCTGAGATACTATAACAGAGCCAGTAATAAGGAAGAACATCCCCTGGGCTGCATTAATAAATAATTCCTTTTTATCCTTTCCATATACCTTTAAACCAATATCTGCAGTATGGTCAATTACTTCAAAACTCTTGCCCTTTCCCTTTATATTCAATTCACCAAAACCCTCCTGAAACAAAAAAACTCTCATCTCTGGTACAAAACCTGGTACCATAGGGACGAGAGTTCACTCACGTGGTGCCACCCTAATTTAATAGAGAGACCTATCCTTCATTAATAAACATAGATGTTAATAGATATTAAATGATTAACATTTGCTCTGTGGAAGTTGGAATTCAATCTAATTTGCCGCCGTATCTCACCATTTACGACTCTCTGTTGGACAAAATTTGATTTACTCTTCTTCCTAATCTGTTTTAATATTATTTTAATTTATTAATTTTCTCTTATCTTGTTAAGATTATAAGTTCTATCTGCTTTAATGTCAACAAACTGCTCAGCTACCTCTTTTTTAGCCTTCTAAACTGTAATACCTGAGGTGTATTCCTGTAAATCGAAACGAGATGGGTTCTTATTTATAAATGTATTAATGCACTAAACTACCAAGGTTCTTTGATGACTAAATTTTTCATATTCTCTGTTTACCAGTATACTTTCCAGAATATCCACCAATCTATGTATCTCTGCAAAGGAGACATACAATGCAACAGGTGCCAGGCGCACTATATTGGGTTCGCGAAAGTCCGGGATTACATTGTGCTCTTTTAAAGCGGCACAGATGCGGTATGCCTCATCATGCTCCAATGCAACATGTCCCCCGCGGCGGGAATCTTCTCTGGGAGTCCCAACCTGACAGCCATATTTTTGTAAACGTTCATCAATAAGAAACATCAGATATTCGGTAAGAAGTAAAGATTTTTTACGAATTTTATCCATCCCAGCTTCATTATAGAGCTTAAGCACTCCCTCGATTGGGGCCATAGAAAGCAAGGGCTGTGTGCCTATCTGCCAGCCACCGGCATTGGTTTCATGCTCAAAATTTTGCTTGAGCAGGAATTGAGTCTTTTTTTTGTTCCCATGCCAGCCTGCCAGACCTGGTTCCATAAGGAAATGTTTCTTATTGATATACATACCTGCAGTGGCTCCGGGGCCACCGGCAAGGTACTTATAATTACACCAGACCGCAAAATCACAATCTAAAGTTTTTAAATCATGAGGAACTGAGCCGATAGAATGTGCCAGATCCCAGCCCATCACAATTCCTCTTTTTTGAGCCTCTCTGGTTATTCTCTCCATATCGAGCAGCTGTGCACTTCTGTAATACACCGAAGGCAGAAAGATAATTGCTACATCATCAGCCATGGCTTCAATTACATCATTTTCAGCGATTAGCCTGCCATCACGGCTGTGTACCACTTTCACCGCCTCCTCTACCTCATATCCCTTCAATTTGACCTGACTATCTATGGCATATCTATCTGTAGGAAAGTTTAAATCATCTACAATTATTTTGTAGCGTTCTGTAGTAGGTTTATAAAAGGTAGCAATACACTGGTGAATATTAACAGTGGTGCTATTCCCTACCGTTACCTCCTCCGGGTCAGCGCCAATTAGCGGTGCAGTCAGTTTGCCTAAATAGTTCTGATATAGAAAATATTTCCCTTCCTCCACACCCCAGATATTGATTCCTTCCTTCTTCCATGTTTCCAGCATGTTTAGCACATATTCTTCAGCATCTTTGGAGCATACCCCGAGAGAATTCCCATCCATATAGATTTGCCCTTCTTGTAGGTAGAAACGTTCTCTTATATGAAAGATTTCATCCCTACTATCAAGTTCCCGGGCAAATTCTAAATTATCTTTAAATAATATATCCAAACTGTACACCCCCTCTAATACCAATACATTCAAACCAAATATTAAAACTAACGATTATCCCTACTGTTCAATCTACTATCATAGTATTATTATCTGTTTATATCAATTGTGGTAGAACAGTACTGCCTGAAGGTATAATATAACTTTTAAAATCATCGCCATATTTTTCTTGAATCAGGCCAAGAGCATGTTCTATGGTATCAACTGGTTTCATGAAAAACTTTTTTGTCTGTTCTTTATTGAAAGAGGATAATAGAATAATTTCTACCTCTTTAGCCACTTTGGCTATGGCATAGGCCTTATGCCCACCCAATACAAATCGTTTCTGGAGCCGTTCTTCAATATCCTGAATTGAATGGGCTTCCTCGACCCATTGCTGGCAGATAGAATTGCCCACACCTTCTCTGCATTCTGCAACTAAAACAATGGTACCGCCTGGCTTTACTGCCTGATAGGCATTTTCCAATGCTTTTTGAGCCTGATAAATATTGATATCTTTGGGATATCCTCCCGCACTGGTAAAAATAACATCTGCCTTTTCTTTAATCGGACTAAAATAAGTATTTCTGCACACTTCTACCCCTTGTAACCAGGATTCGGTCAAGGCACCAGCCACAATATCGATAATAAGGCCATTTTCATCGGTAATAACATTTATGTTAAAGTCTACTTTAACCTTTTCTATTGCTTCCATCATCTCATCCTGTACCGGGTTACCAATGAGATTACCGGTCACGGCACTGGGATGAACCATATTAGCATGGTTTTTTTCAATAGTCTCTCT